>QKJM01000954.1 GCA_003249315.1 Archangium sp. | reverse complement strand
GCGAGCACGCCTCCGACAGGGATTGGGACAGGCTCCAGGGGGCCTGCTTCGCGCTGAGGGAGGAGACGCGCTGGCGGGAGGATGGCGGGAGGTGGGTAGCGCTGGAATTCGAGCTGTTGCGGCAGGCGGCCGCGGCGGTGAGTCGCCCCGACGCCTACCTGCTCGTGCAGTCGCTGGAGAGGGCGTGGCTGGGGATTGCCAGGAGGGTGGTACCCCTGCTCGACGCCGAGGCCACCGGGCAGTGGGCACTGTGCGCCTTCCAGGCGCTGGGGGCGAGAGACGCGCAGGCGCTGAAGCGCGAGGTGCTCCCTCTGCTCCTCGCGGACAGTGAGCGCATTCTCAACCGACTGGCGCCCAGACCCGAGGCAGACGGCACGCCCGAGGCGCCCCGCACCGTGACGAAGTCGCCTTCCGTGGACACCGCTCCCCCCCAGTCCGAGGAGGGGCCGGGCTCGAATCTTCCGAACCGGTCTGGTTGTCAGACAGGTTCGGAGAAAACGCAGCCACCAGTGACCCTCCCGCTCGAGTCCTCATCCACCGGGGGTTGCAGTCCGCCAGAGTCGTTGGCGCTCGGGGAGAGCGTGCTGGAGAGCCGAGCCGAGGTGCGTGAGGCGGAAGGGGGCCTTTCCGGTGCTCCGCCCATTCCACCGTCCTCCTCGGGTGGCTTGCCAGATGCCCCTCTGCCACCGAGGACGATGCGCGAGCCGAGCGCTCCTGGCACTGCGGATGTGCTCCCACCTTGTTTCTCATCGCCACCGTGACGCTCCACCAGCGCCGCTTCGTGTGCCTCAACCCATTGGGTGGGAGATTGAGCCCGGTTCCACCGATGAGGGCACTGCGTCAGAACTGTCCCACCACGGCGGTCCCCCCAGGGGTCGCCACCACCTGCAGCGATACGTCGCGGAAGGGGCGCTGGCGGCCGTGGAAGAGCAGCGGCACGGTCACCCCAAAGGTCGCGCCCGCCACCATGCCCATCAACACATCCGTCAGGTAATGCTTGTCCCCCACGATGCGCAGCAGCCCCACGGTCATGGCCAGCGGCAGGCCCACGGCCCACACCCGCGAGCGCCCGGCATAGCCTCGGAGCTCCGCCACCATGCCCGTGGCCACCACCAGGCTGAAGGCATAGCTGGTGTGCCCGCTGTAGAACGAGAGATGGTCATCCACCGGTAGCCCCGCAGGCAGCGAGCGCCTCCGCCACGCGGCATGGGCGTAGGGGCGCACTCGGCCCATCGAGTACTTCACCGCCTGGTTGGTAAAGGTGGAGAGCAGCACCGCCTCGCCGATGATCAGCGCATCCTCCCCCAACCAGAGTAGGGGCGCGGTGCTCTCGGAGACCATGAGGTACTCGGCGCCCATCACGCCCACCGGCAGCAGTGCGTTGTTCAGCACATCGCTCACGTTCGATGCCAGGCGTCGCGCACGCACGCTGCGTCCCACCAGCAGGTTTCGCCCCCAGCGATCCGCGGCGTTGAGCATGTCGGCCCCGCGCGCCGTGCGGTCGCACAGCACACAGGTGTCAGGCCCCATGCTGCGCTTGAGGAGCGCGCTCTGGGTCAGCGCGAGTGCGAGCGCCGAGGTGAAGAGGCCGTCCCGGGTCCAGTCAAAGGTCAGCGTGTAGAGCCGAGGTGCTCCCGGGGCCCGGGGGGGCACGTCCACGGGCACGGCGTTGGAGGCAAGCACGGTGGCGACGAGCAGGGCACAAGCGGACGAGGGCATGAGTCACCCTCTCCTGTACACCAGTGAACACTGCTGCCCAAGTCAAGGCGGCGCAACACTCCATGGGCGGCACGAACACAGAGCAGCGGCATGCGGCTGATCGGGTCTCCTCAACACCATGTCCAGGTCGCCTGGCTTCGATCGGGCTTGTGACCCTGACTCGGTTCGACGGTCGGGTTCTCCTTCATGAGGATCTGATCGTCTTCTGCAATCTCCCCTTCCTGCGACTGATGGAAGATCCCAGCTATCAGGCTCGGAAGGCGCCTGGGAGATTCGTCGCGGCAGCCTGGTTCCGGAAGCGCCCTCCACGCACTGCTCGACGCGGAGGACGAGAGGGAGACCGCCGACATCCTCGGGTTCGTCGTGCGCGAGGAGATTCCTCGATCTCGGAGGAAGCCACGCTTCTCGGTGCGCTGGGAGGGATTGAGCAACCTCCCCTGAGCGAACCGCCATGCGCCAGGAGCACCGCGCGGGGGAGAGTGCCTGATGGACTCCAGCGGTGTCGAGTGGGAGGTCCGGAGAGGGAAGAGGTGCGCGATGCTCCACGGCGTTCCAGCTCTGCACTTCTATACACATGGCACGGCCAAGGAGGACAAGAAGCGTCGTCCGGGAGTCGGAAGGAGCGCACCGCACCCCACGGGGCATGACGCGGGAGGCCAGGAGGGCCAGAGTGGTGGCATGGCCATGGACACGCGTGCCGCAGTGGTTCTCTCCCGGAAGGACTTCGACGCGGCCCTCTTCGACCTGGACGGCGTGGTGACGCGAACAGCGCGGGTGCATGCCGCGTCGTGGAAGCAACTCTTCGACGCATACCTGGAGGCGCGTGCCCGGCGGACCGGGGAGCCCTTCTCACCCTTCACCCCGGAGGACTACCTGCGGTACGTGGACGGGAGACCGCGCCTGGAGGGCATCCGCTGCTTCCTGTCGAGCCGGGGCCTGACCCTCCCGGAGGGCACGGAGGAGGACGGCCCGGAGGCGGAGACGGTACACGGGCTGGGGAGGCGCAAGAACGAGGCCTTCCTCGCGGCGTTGCGCCGAGAGGGCGTGGAGGTGTACGCGCCGGCGGTGGAGCTGCTGGAGCGGCTGCGTGCTGCGGGCCTGCGCACGGCGGTGGTGACGGCGAGCCGCAACGGCGAGGAGGTGGTGCGCGCGGCGGGGCTGGAAGGATTGTTCGACGCGCGGGTGGACGGGGTGGTAGCGGCGGAGAGAGGACTGCCCGGGAAGCCCCGGCCGGACACCTTCCTGGAGGCGGCGCGGCTGCTGGGAGTGGAGCCGGGGCGGGCGGTGGTACTGGAGGACGCGCGGGCGGGGGTGGATGCGGGGAGGCGAGGCGGCTTCGGGTGCGTGGTGGGAGTGCGCCGCTCGGGGCCGGAGGGCTCTCTGCTGGCGGCTGGCGCGGACGTGGAAGTAACGGACTTGTCCACCTTGAAGGTGGAGGAAGGAGACTGAGAGGAAATGCGAGCGATGCGTGAGGTGCCCTCGGCGCTGGAGCGGAAGGAGGAGCTGGCCCGGAAGATGGAGGGGCGTGAGGTGGCCTTCTTCCTGGACTACGACGGCACGCTGACGCCCATCGTCCCCAATCCCGAGGACGCGCGTATCTCCGAGGCCATGCGGGCCACGGTGGCGGCGCTCTCCCGGCACTATCCGGTGGCGCTGGTGAGTGGGCGCGACCTGCCGGTGCTCAAGGGCTTCGCTCGCCTGGAGGGCGTGTACTACGCGGGCAGCCACGGCTTCGACATCGAGGGGCCGGGGGGGCGGTCGTTCCAGCACGAGGAGGGCAAGGCGCTGCTGCCGGAGCTGGACGCGGCGGAGCGGGAGCTGGCCGAGGGGCTGGCGGGCATTCCTGGCACGAAGCTGGAGCGCAAGCGCTTCAGCGTGGCGGTGCATTGGCGGCACGTGGAGGAGGCGAGGGTGCCAGAGGTGGAGCGGGTGGTGGACGAGGTGCTGGCGCGCCACCCGCGGCTGCGCAAGGGCGGGGGGAAGAAGGTGTTCGAGGTGCAGCCGGACATCGACTGGCACAAGGGCCGGGCGGTGGAGTGGTTGCTGCGGGCGCTGGGGTTGGATCGCTCCGGAGTGTTGCCAGTGTATGTGGGAGACGACCTGACGGATGAGCATGCCTTCGAGGCGCTGAAGGGACGGGGGCTGGGGCTGGTGGTGCGCGGCGAGGTGGAGCGGGAGACGGCGGCGGACTACTCGCTGGAGGATGTGGAGGAGGTGCGGCGTTTCCTGGAATGGATGCTCGAGAGGGCGGGAGGCACCGTGACATGAAGGGAGACTGGCTCTTCACCTACGAGGGCTTCGAGCCGGCGAAGGAAGCGCTGCGCGAGGCCCTGTGTACGCTGGGCAACGGCTACTTCGCCACTCGAGGAGC
>QKJM01000324.1 GCA_003249315.1 Archangium sp. | reverse complement strand
CCACAGGCCATGCTCGGCGTGCAGGCCCAGCGGCAGTTCGTCGAACCAGGCCTCCAGTATCTCCTTGGGCCGCCCACTGACGATATGCACCCGGGTCTCCGGCCGGGTAGCGAGCCGCCGCAGCAGATCCAACAGCTCCGTGTCCGGCGCGGCCAGCTCCGGCCGTGGCGCATAGGGGACGAGCGTGCCGTCGTAGTCGATGAGCAGCAGCAGCCGCTCGGCCTCGCGCATACGGGCGAGCGCGGCCTCCTCCCCCGCCGGCTGCACCCTCGGAGGAGGAACGGGCGCGGCCTGCAGCGTCTCCAGGAAGGTGCGCACCCACCAGTGGACGTCGTACTCCTTCACCCGGGTACGGAGGTTGAGCATGCGCGCGCGCCGCTCCTGCTCCGGCATCACCAGCGCTGTCTGCAGCGCATCCGCCATGCCCTCCACGTCGTAGGGGTTCACCATCACCGCGTCCCCCAGCTCGGCCGCCGCGCCGGCGAACTCGCTGAGCACCAGCACTCCATCCTCGTCCGAGCGCGTGGCGCAGAACTCCTTGGCCACCAGGTTCATCCCGTCGCGGATGGGAGTGACGAGCATCACGTCCGCGGCGCGGTAGAGGGCCGTGAGATGCCTCTCGTTGAAGGTGCGGTAGAGGTAGTGGACGGGGACGTTGTGGACGGAGCCGTAGAGACCGTTGATGCGGCCCACCAGTTCGTCCACCTTGTCGCGATAGGCGGCGTAGTCCTCCACGCCCGTGCGGCTGGGCACCGCCACCTGGACGAAGCGCAGTCGGCCACGCCAGGAGGGCTCACGCTCCAGCAGCCGCTGCACCGCCAGCAGCCGCCGCGGAATGCCCTTGGTGTAGTCCAGCCGGTCCACGCCCAGCAGCAGTCGCTGGCCCGCGCTCTTCTCCCGGTGCAGCTTCACGTCCTCGAGCACCGAGGGTTCATTGGACAGGTTCTCGAAGGACTGCGCATCAATCCCCATGGGGAAGGCCCCCAGCCGCACCTCCCGCCCATCATGGGCAACCCGATCCACCACCGTCTCCAGCCCCAGCAGCCGCATGAGGGTGCTGGAGAAGTGGCGCACGTAGGTGAGCGTGTGGAAGCCGATGAGGTCCGCTCCCATCAACCCCTTCACCAGCTCCGTGCGGTGCGGCAGGGTCCGGAAGATTTCGCTGGAGGGGAAGGGGATGTGGTGGAAGTAGCCGATGCGCGCCTGCGGCAGCCGCGCGCGCAGCATGGCCGGCACCAGCATCAACTGGTAGTCGTGTACCCAGATGGTGTCCCCGGGCTGATAATGGCTCGCCACCAGGTCGGCGAAGCGCTCGTTCACCCGGCGGTAGATGTCCCAGTCCCGATCCTGCCGTGGGATGCGGTCCAGTAAGTAGTGGCAGAGCGGCCAGAGGACGCGGTTGGAGTAGCCCTCGTAGTAGCGACTCACCTCGCTGGCGGTGAGGTACAGGGGAACGCAGCGCAGGCCCGCGAGCTGACTCTCCACCGAGGAGCGCTGGGCCCCGGTGAGACGCGAGACATCCCCGGGCCAGCCGATCCAGAGCCCCTCGGAGCGTTCGTGCGGACCGCGCAGGCCGGTGGCGAGACCTCCAGCGCTGCGCACCACGGAGACACCTTCCTTTTCCACCTTGACGGTGACGGGGAGTCGATTGGAGACGAGCAGGAGTCTGGACATAGCGACCAGTCCTTACCCGGATGAGCCACGCATGGCCACCCTCGAATCCCCGCTGTTGCCTCCTGGAAAACCTTCGCCCGAGCCGCGCGTCCACCCCAGCCGCGAGAGGAGTGCCGGCTCCCGACTCGGCTTCCAGATGAAGGCGTCCAGCAGATAGTGCGTGGCCTGCGGCATCGCCAGCAGCGGCACCACCAGCGAGAGCACCTCCTCCGGCAGCAGCAGGCCTCCCTCTCCGAAGAGGGTGACGCGCTCGTGCCACACCAGCTTGTCCCAGAGCAGCTCCTCGCCGAAGGCGAGCGCGACGAGGACGAGCATGAAGCCCGGCAGCCCCGCACGCAGCACCACGCCGAGTCCTCCATATCCGCCCTCGGCCCACCGCCCGCGCGCATAGCGAAAGAGGAGCGCGAAGTAGGGCACGCCGTGGAGGACGACGTTCATCACCGTGAAGGCGAAGTCGTCCCGCGCGAGCACGATGCCGCCATACCACGCCACCCAGGTGGCGAGCACGAGGAGCACCTTGCCGGCCTGGAGTCCCTCGCCGCGCACCACGCGTAGCCCCTGGTAGCCCGCCCACGTGGCGAGCACCCCGCCGTGCAGCACCAGCGCGATGGTGCCCATCCACACCGGGAGACCGGAGACGAAGTCGTTCTCCACGAACCACCAGAAGGCACGCGGCAGGTGCGCATGCCACCAGACGACGGGAGCCACCGTCGCCGCGTAGATGGCGGCCGCGTCCAGCCGCCGCTCGGTGTCGGAGACACGGGCCTTGCGGCCGTAGAGCGCGACCCAGCCGTACTGCTGGCGGATGAAGTGGAAGAGCGCGGCGTAGGCGAAGAGCCTCCAGAAGGCGCCCGGAGAGACGAGGTACGCGAGGACGCCCAGGGTGTACGCCACCAGCGGGGCGGAGACGTAGAGGCCCGGCCGGCGACGCAGCTCGGCGCCATCGAAGTAGGTGCGGAAGAGGGTGGACCAGACGTGGGCAACGTCGACACACACCACCAGGAGCACCCAGGCCCACAGCGGCGTGTCGCCCACGGCGCCCAGCACGGGCGCGCAGAGCACCAGGAACACCGAGACGAGCGTGCTGCCCGCGAAGACCGTGAGGTCCACGCCTCGACCGAAGAGCCACGCCTGGGAAGAAGCAAGGAGACGAGACATCGCTCCGGGAGGTTACCAGCCTCCGCGCCTCCCGCGCTTGTCACCTCCTCACCATCTCCCGCTCGCTCCGAGTTCCATTTGGATTCCTGCTGAACAAGGGATGACCCCCTCTCGCATGACGCCCCTGCCCGAGCTTCCACCGCGTGAGAACATGAGTCCCAGCCTCACGCCGAGGCGCCCCTTTCCGCTTCAATCGGAGTGGCATGCTCCCCAGTTCCTCCATCTCCACGGATGAGTCCCTATGGCCTCTTCGGATCGTGAGGTTCGAAGGCGCCGTCACCGCGAAGCAATTCCAGAGCTACCTCGACGAGTCCTCCGCCTCCCTGAGACGCGGAGAGAAGCATGCGACCATCATCGATCTCTCCGTCAGCGGCCCGCTCCTGTTCGAGCAGCGTCAGGCGCAGGCCATGTGGATTCGCGAGAACGAGCAGCTCATCCGCGAACTGACGCTGGGCGTGGCGTTCGTCATCACCTCGCCCGTCGTCCGACTGGCCATGAGCGCTTCCTTCTACTGGAAGGCCATGCCCGTGCCCTACCTCATCACCCCCCACCTGCAGAGCGCGGCGGAGTGGGTGCTCCATCGCTTCGAGGAGGCGGGGATGTTTCCCGCGGCCGAGCGCATCCGGCATCATTTCCAGCTCGACGATGCCCGGCCTCCTTCCCCGCCCGATGTCCCCCCCTCCTGAGCACCTCCCCACCCGCTTCCGCCGCCGACTCCTCGCCGTGGTGCTCCTCACCGGCATGGTGCCGCTCGTGCTGCTCGGCTTCGTCTGCTGGCAGACACTCCAGGAGCTGCTCTCCGTGTCACTCACCCCCGTGGAGCGGGTGCTGGATGACGTGTCCACGGGACTGGCCCGCGAAGGCCATGTCCACGCCGCTCTCGACGAGGCCCGCCTCAACCTCGCCCAGGCGGAGCTGGCCCGCCGCGCGCTGGTGCGCCGTACCCCCTGGCTCCTCGCCGCCCTGCTGCTCGTCTCGGCCGCCGCGCTCACCGCCGCCGCCCTGCTGCTCGGCCGAGCCCTCACCCGCCCCCTCTCCATCCTCACCCGTGGCATGGGGGCCTATGCCCGCGGAGAGCTCTCCGTCCAGCTCCCCGCCCCCGACTCCCCTCGCGACGAGCTGCAGTACCTCCTCGTCCACTTCAACCGCATGGGCCGCGAGCTAGCCCTCCAGCGCGAGCGCCTGCGCGCCGCCGAGCAGATTGGAGCCTGGCAGGACGTGGCCCGCGCGCTCGCCCACGAGCTGAAGAATCCTCTCACCGCCATGCG
>QKJM01000271.1 GCA_003249315.1 Archangium sp. | reverse complement strand
GGGCGAGGGCATCGCTCGCGGGCTGCTGGTGCCCTTCGCCTATTACGGGCTCAAGGATGACGTGGCATACGCGAACATCCCCTGGCGCAACCGGCGCTTCGACACGAAGACGCTGACGGAGGCAGTGCAGACGGAAGCGCGCATGCAACGGATGTGGTCCGCGTGGATGGAGCACCACGCAACACGCACGCTGGTCTTCTGCTGCTCGGTGGAGCACGCGAAGTACGTCCGGAAATGGCTCGCGGACAAGGGCGTGCGGGTGATGGCGGTACACTCGGCGGAGGGCTCGGACGACCGGGCCGAGGCACTGCGAAAGCTGGCCACGGGAGAGGTGGACGCGGTCTGCGCGGTGGACCTCTTCAACGAGGGCGTGGACGTGCCGAGCGTGGACCGGGTGGTGATGCTACGCCCCACGGAGTCGCCAGTGGTGTTCCTGCAACAGCTCGGACGCGGTCTGCGCAGGGCAAATGAGAAGCCCGTCGTCACCGTCATTGACTTCGTCGGCAACCACCGCGTGTTCCTCGACCGGGTGCGCACGCTGCTGGCGTTGGCGGACCAGCGCGAGCGGCTGTCGCTGCGCGACTTCCTCGTGAGTGGCAAGGAGCCCGAGCTGCCCCCGGGCTGCTCGGTGCAGGTGGAGCTGGAGGCGAAGGACCTGCTGGCGAAGCTGTTGCCGAAAGGAGGCAGCGAAGTAGAGCGGGTATATCGCGAGCTGCGGGAGGTCCGGGGCCAGAGGCCCACGGCGGGCGAACTGTGCCGGATGGGCCACGACCTGGCAACGCTCCGCAGGACGCATGGGGACTGGCTGCAATTCGTTCGGGGAGAGGGAGATCTGACGACCGAAGAAGCCCGCGCGATGGAAGCGGGCGCGGGATGGTTCGAGGAGTTGGAAGTCACGGCCATGAACAGGAGCTTCAAGATGGTGCTCCTCCAGGCACTGCTCGAAGCGGATGCATTGGGCCAGGGGCTCCCGCTTCCCAAGCTGGCCGAACGAAGCCTGGCCATCCTGCAACGCTCGCCAGAGCTGCTGAAGGAACTGGAGGGAGTCAAGATGCTGGATGACTGGCGCAATCCAGATCCCAATCAGTTCCTTGCGTATTGGAATCAGAGGAAGGGTCCGATCAAATCCTGGGCCGATAGCCCGTGGTTCGACGTCGAGGAGGATGTCTTCATCTCTCACCTGTCCATCCCCGAGGAGGTGAAGGAAGAATTCCTCACACTCACCTGGGAGATGCTGGACTACCGCCTCGCCCGGTACCGCGCGCGCAACCACGAGTCCACTCCTCCCCAAAGCGTGATTGTATTCCCTCGCCCGAAAAAGCTCGTGGCCTTCCCGAGCCTGCGTGCGGCTGCTGGCGCGGCAAGTCACTCGAGCGTCCTCGAGAGCGAGCCGGAGGCGGAGCTGATCAGCCTGCCGACCCATGCGAGCGGCGAGGGACTGTTCGCGGTGCGGGCCTCTGGCGACTCGATGGATGGAGGTACTCAGCCCATCCGGGATGGAGATTGGATGGTGATGCGCTACATCCCAGCGGCCGGCATCGGCGCGGCCGAGGGCAGAGTGGCGCTCGTGAAGGTGCCCGACCTGGCCGGATACAACTACCAGGTGAAGCGTGTCGTGAGAGAGGGAGACACGTGGCTCCTGCGCTCCGAAAACCGGGAGCGCTCCTCCTGCGAACCAAAGGAGGACATGGTTGCCATCGCGCTTCTCGTTGACGTGGTTTCGCCGGCCTCTCCCTCCTCCGACGAGGCGGACTGAATCACCACTCGAAGCGATCCACCACCACGAACGGCAGGCCCTTCCCGGACATCCAGGTGCCGTCCGCGGACGGGGGCGCCCCGTCCGTCCGCCAGTAATTCCACCCCGTGTCTCCCAGGGCGATGCAGACGGGGAACTCCTCGCCATCCGGAGTCTTCGCCCGGGTGTAGCGCGCGTAGACCCTGTAGTCCCCGCGAATCTGCTTCTCGTCGGCCCAGATGTACCCGTACAGCAGCGTTCCCAGAGGCAGAATCAAGCCCCTACCAGGGTCGAACGTACTCACCCGACTCACGATGGGCCCATCGCGGTAGGCGACCATCTCACTGCCATACCCCGGATCATCGAAGTGGCCGTCGATGAGCCCCGGATCGCCCGGATCCAGCCTCCGAGCCTTCATGGCCTCGCGGGCCTCGTCGCTGCACTCCACGAGTTCGGGTCTCACGGGCATCCCCGCACAGGCGGCCAGCACCACGCCCGCGCTCGCCGCAGCGATGCAGCGCTCCAGCAAGCTCGAGGCCTTGTGCCCAACGAGTTTCAATGAGTTGGTTCGAGTGTCGCTCACGGCTTTCACGGACGGGTTCTCCTTGCTCGGGTACATCGTGAGTTCCTCCGGCGCGAGGGGACCGGGAGTGCAGAAGAGGGCCAGCGCAAACAGGAAGATGCCTCCGCGTGCTCGCACCAGGACACGGGACTCCTCCCGCATGGAGCTGACTTCCCCGGCCGGAGCCTCCCCCACCACCGGCTGCCGCGTCGCGGGCCGTGGAGCCTGAACGGGAAGCGGGCGCTTGCGCAGCATGCGCTGCCGCCGCCAGTCGTACTGGCGCAGCACCCGCTGGGTGTCTCCATGCTCCAAGGCCAGCTCGTCCTCGGGCGTCACCGGACCCCACATACCCGTGGAGTCCGTCGTCCGCGAGTGCTCCGTGGGCGGCTCGCTCCACTCGAAGAGCCAGGCCTCCCTGTCCACCTCCACCACCCCCAGCGCCTCGTCCACCTCCCTCATGCTGGCGAGGCGCTCCTCCCTCCGAGGCGCCAGCATCCGCAGCACCACGTCTCCGAGCGCCACCGGCACGCACGGATTGAGCGAGGAGGGGTGCATCGGCACCTTCCCCTCCAACCGCGCGGGCACAGTCTGTGCGTCTCCTTCCGCCTCGTAGGGGTAGGCGTCCACCAACACCCGGTAGAGGGTAACGCCCAGAGCGTACACCTCGTCCGGAGGGCCGTAGTCGTAGCGGGCTCCGGCCTGGCCCAGGTTGTCCCTCAGGAAGCGCAGGGCCTCGGGGCCACGGTAGGGCTGGGTTCCCGGCGGCAACCGCCCGCTGGTCAGTGTCTCCGCCCCCTCGAAGTCCCCCGCCCCGAGGTCCACCAGCATCGGCTGCCCATCCTCCTGCCTCACCAGCACGTTCTCGCCCTTGACGTCGCGGTGTACCACTCCCGCTTCGTGCAGGGCCTGTAGCGCCCGGGCCAGTGTCCGGAAGAGGGCCACTGCCTCCGCCACGCGCCGATTGCCCTCCTGCGCCCACGTATACAGGCGCGGCCCCTTCACGTATCGCATCACCAGGAAGGGCAGGCCCCCTGGCCCCTCCGGCCACCGGCCCGCCTCCACCCGCTCCACCACGTTGGGGTGCCGCACGCGTGTCAGCAGTTCCGCCTCCCGCTCCAGTCGTCGCGCCTCCTCGCCCTCTCGCAGCGCCAGCTTCAGCGCGAAGAGGCCTGGCGAGCCCGCCGCATGCGCAGCCAGCACGTCCTCCACCAGGTACACCGCCCCATAGCCGCCCACCCCCAGCTTCCCCAGCACGCGCCAGTGCCCCACCATCGCCCCCACCGGCAGCTCATGCGGAAGAAGCGGATTCAGCGAGAGCGGGCTCCCCGGCCGAGCGTCCGGAAGCGCCGCGTCACCGCCCATTCGCGCCTCCTCTCCCCAGATGGAGGCGCCGGCCGCCACCCTTCTCCTCTACCTCCAGCCGCCAGATGGCTGATGCGGACAAGCCGTCCAGCCGCACCCCCAGCAGCCCCTCCTCACCCGGCTCCAGCCTGGATCTGTCCATGAACAGGAACACGGGCCGGGCCTTCGTTCCCCGGCCGGACTCCCAGAGCAGCGCCTCCCCGGGTGCCCAGGGCGCCGCGCCCCGCGGGTTGCGCACGCTGAAGAACAGCACCTGCCAGTCCTTCGTGCTGAAGAGCCAGGGCTGATGCATGGACAGGTCCGTGCCGTGGAACTGGCCCTCGAACAGCCCCGAGACGACCTTCTCCCGCCCCAACAGCCCCGCGAGCAGGAACCAGTCCGGGCGGCGCTCCGGCTCGCAACGCGCGCGCAGGGCGTCCAGCTCCGCCTGGAGTTGCTCGGCCG
>QKJM01000136.1 GCA_003249315.1 Archangium sp. | reverse complement strand
GGATGAACGGCACTCCTGTCCGGTAGCGCAGCAGCGCCCCGAGGAAGCCCGCATAGCCCGTGGAGATGGCATGCACCGCGCGCACCCGCGGCACCGACCCGGCCACCCGAGCCAGCGTGAAGAGCGGCCCGTGGATCGCCCGCACCGCCCAGAACCAGTCCACGAAGGAGGCGTCCGAGGCCGAGCGCTCATAACCCTCGCGAAGCTGCTCCCATGCGCGCTCGCCGTGCAGCAGCTCCGCCAGCGGCAACTCCCCGGGCCCGCCGAGTGCCCGCGCCACCCGCGCCAGCAGTTCCTCCTCCAGCCTCGCTCCGGGCTCCCTCAGACACGCATGCAGCCGCACGCTGTCGGTGAAGGCCTCTCCGCTCGACAGGGCTCGCCGCCCGGACTCCACCGGAGGCCGCTCGTCCAGATAGGCGCACTGCACATGCACCACGTTCGGCGGCAACTCGTAGCGCGGCGCGCCATAGGCACCCCGGTGCCCGCCCAGGAAGACGAGCGCGAACGTCAGCTCCGAGAAGTGGGTGATGAGCTGATGCACCCAGCTCGACACCCCGCCGCTGACGAACGGATACGTCCCCTCCAGCAACAGGGCCACGTCCGCGCGGCCCTCCGGAGGAAGTGTCGGCAGCGGCTTCATCGCCAGAACTCCTCGAGCCGCGCCAGCTTCGGCGACCTCCTCGCGGCGACGCGGACCTCTCCAAAGCGTCGCCGGAGGAAGGCCACCTCCGCCCGGAAGGGAGCCACCACCTCCGGGGCGAGTCCGCGATTCCACGACTCCTCCAGGGCCCGCTCCGCCGTGTCCACCTCACCCAGGCGCAGCAGGATGCGCGCCAGCAACAGGCAGGGGCCGCCCCGCTCGGGCAACAGCCGCGCCGCCTCCTCCGCGTGTGAGCGGGCCTCGCCCAACATGTGGGTGGCGATCTCCCCCTGCGCCAGACCCAGGAAGACCAGCTCCCAGCCGAGCTGCGCCCACTCCAGGTGCGGCCCTCCCCTTCGCCTCGGCTCCGTCCGCGCCAGGAACTCCGAGACCTCTCGCAGCCTCGCGTAGAGGGCTCGCTCCCGGCTCTCCAGCAGCCCATGGGCCAGCAGTCGCACCTCGTCCGATGCATCCTTCAAGGCGGTCATCTGCAGCCGCACCGCCGCTTCCGCGCCCAGCCTCCGACTCTCCAGGAGGATCTCCAGCCGACGCTCCTCGTCCCCGTCACGCCGCAACTCGGCGAGCGGCTCCAACCCCAGCTTCCCGCCCACCTCTCCCGTCTCCAACGCGAGCACCGGCACCTCCAACACGCGATAGCCGGCTCGCGAGGCGGGCGCCGGAGTCTTCAACGGACAGAGCAGGCACAACGCCACCACCAGCACTCCCACGAATGGCAGGCAGGCCGCGCTCGCGAAGAGGAAGCCCTCCGCGAGCCACGGCCCGCCGCGCAGCCTCGGCCCCAGCAGCCCTCGCCCTCCCCAGGCCACCCCCAGCGCCGCCCCGCAGTGCAGCAGCCCGTAGGTCACCATCCCCTCGGTCGTCCCGCTCGCGCTCCACAGCGACACGCCCGCCAATACCTCCAATCCCGGGGCCAGGCCCACCAGCACTTTCCATCCGGCTCGCTTCACAAGCGCTCCGAGACCGCTCGAGACACACTCGCACCGGAAGCTCCCACCAGGTCCGAGGGCAGTCGCTCCCCCCTCGAGGGGCGACGCATCCTCTCCGAGCGGGCCTCCTCCTCCGACTCCCGCGCCGCTCCCGACACCGCCTCCGCGAGGAGATCCCCCACGTGAGCCCCCAGCACCGCCAGCAGTCGCAGCGTGTCCTCGTTGAAGGCGATGAACTGCATCTCGGAGATGGCCAGCACCCCCCAGACGCGCCCGTCCACGTCCACCAGCGGAACGGAGACCAGCAGCCTCGAGCCCTCCTCGCCCTCGGTGAAGGACTTCACGCTCACCAGCCGTCCGGAGCGCAGACACTCCCGCACCAGCGGCTCCTCCTCCGCCGCGCGGCACCCACCGAGCACCGCCACCGGCTCCACCTCCAGCCACCCATCCTCCGCGAGCCCGTACAGCGCCGCCGCCTGCACTCCGCCGTAACCCGCCGCCAGCCCCAGCAACGTCTCCCCCAGTACACGCAGCGGCACCTCGCCCTCGATCGCCACGAGCCGCCGGTTCAGCGTGGTCAGCAACTCGCCCAGGCTCGGGATCCCACTGGCGATCCGCTCCTCCAGACGCTCGTGCGAGGTGCGAAGCAGGTGGTGGACGCGGGACAGCCGCTCGAGCCGCACCCGCCGCTCCTCGCTCCGCCGCTCCGCCTGGGTGAGCCGCCGGGTCCACACCTCTCGGAACTCCCCCGACACCACGGCCAGTACCAGCAGGCCGAAGCAAGGCTCCGCCGGAAAGGCCTTTCCCTCGAGCTGGCCCGTCCACTTCCAGGTAGCCACCACCCCGAGTCCCAGCACCAGCGCACCGCTCAGCCCATGCACCAGCCCATGGCGCAATCCCACCAGGAGCACCGCCAGCGCCGGCCAGCAGAACGGGCCCTCCAGGAAGAAGGGATCCCCCGGGCGCAGCCACCCACCCAGCACGGGAGCGAGCCCCGACACCACCGCCGTCTCCACCCAGGCCCACCATGACGCCGCCCCGGCCGATTCCCGCGTCTCCGCCTCCGTCATGGATGGCTCCCCTCGCTACCGCCGAACCTGTACTCCCATCCCAGCGACACGCTCCGCCACGCCCCCGCTACTCCCTGCACGGCATTGCCCTGTGCGAGCCGCAGCTTCAGCTCTCCCGCATGGGGAAGCGGCAACCCCGCCCCCAGTTGGAGCTGGTAGCCGATGAGCCGCTCCGGCCAGAGCCAGCCACTCCACACCTCCGCGCTCCAGCCCAGTCCCCCTGGGCCTCGCGCCTGCCCCACCGACAGCCCCACGCCCACGTGGCCCGTGCGCTCGGGCAGCAACCCCTCCAGCCCCTCCAACCCCTCCGGGAACTCAGGCCGCAACCACCGCCTCTCCAGCAGGCCCGAGAGGAGCACGTGGCCCTCCAGGCCCGCCGCGCTCCATGGCCGCACCCACCGCAGCGAACCGCGAAGCCCCTCGCCCACCCGCTCCATCCCGTGAGTCCGGTACCACCGCGCATCCACCGTCGCCGAGAGCTCTCCCGCCGCCGCCAGGCCCATGGCGAACGTGCCCGACAGCCGATGCCTCAATCCGAAGAGACGCGCGCGCTCCGATTCGTCCGCGACCTCGCCCCAGGCCGCCTCTCCCAGCAGACGCGGGCCCGTCGCGAACACCACGAGCTGCCTCACCCGCGCCGCGGGCCTCAGACCGGACCACGCCCCCGTGAGCGAGAGCTCCACGTCCGTGGTAAGCCGCTCCGGTCCGAACGTCACTCCCAGCGAGAGCCCCGTCTCCCTCGCCTCCACGCCCAGGCTCCTCGCCTCCGTCAACAGGTGGGTGCCACGCACGCGCAGCAGGCTCTCGCCCGGCCCCTCCACCCGCCCCTCGGCCTCGAAACGGGAGATCTCCAGCCCTCCGAACCCCTCCCTCCCCGTGAGCAGCCTCAGGCGGGGCTCCAGCCGCTCGGAGAGCTCTCGCGCATGCACCGCCAGCGCCCCCCTCTGGGCCTCGGACAGCCCGGCCCTCGACTCCGTGGCGAGCAGCGCCCGCGCCCGACTGTAGTGTCCCAGCCACCTCTCGGCGACGATGCGATCCGTCAGGGACAGCTCCGAGCCACGCTCCTCCAGCAACGCCTGGATGGAGGGCGCGTCCCCGTCCTCCAGCCCCACCCTCATCACCACCCACGCGGGCGGCGACCGACCGGCGCGCCGCATCCGATCGAGCCAGTGGTGGACCTCCTCCCACTCCTCGCGCGCCAGGGCCCGCGTCAGCGCGTGATCCTGCACGGCCGCGGACTCCCCCGCGCGCGAGCGCAGGGTCTCGTTCCACGCCTCGGCCTGGCCACCGAGGCGATCCTCCATGCGGACCCCCCACAGCACCTTCTCCACGGCCTCCGGCGCCGGCAGCCGGGCGATCGCCGTCTCCACCTCGGGCCGCAGCCGCGCCAACGCCGCCCGCCACGCCGTGTCCGCTGCCTCCCGCTCGCCGGCCTCGTCCAGCGCCT
>QKJM01000365.1 GCA_003249315.1 Archangium sp. | reverse complement strand
CAGGTCCCACCGGAGACCCGGCAGGAGCCGGCCACGCGACCCGAGCCCCAGGAAGTGACGCCCACGACGCAGGCCGTCAATGACTCGGGTCCCAAGGAGGGGCTCGGCCTCTACCGTCCGGGAACCAAGCCGCTCAAGCAGGGCATCATCGTGCCCGAGGACTTCGAGCTGCCCCCGGGCTACGTGCGCCACTACCAGACCACCGACAATGGGCAGATGCAGCGGCCCATCCTGATGTTCCACCCGGACTACAAGCCGGTGGACGAGAACGGCCAGCCCGTGGAGCTCCCCTCGAACCGGGTCGTCCCACCGGAGATGGCGCCGCCGGGGATGCCCATCGACGTCCTGGAGCTCCCCGCGGGTCCGGAGGGTATGGAGCCCATCCCATGAACACCGGCGCGAGCCGCGCGCGGCATCTGGCGGTGATGCTGCCCTGCGTCGCGGTGAGCGTGGTGATGTGGAGACAGTACTCGCGGCTCGAGGTGCCCTGGGTGGCGCTGGGCTGGGTGGCGCTCGTGCCGTGGCTGTGGGTGCTGGACAGGGCGAACACGCTGCGCGCGGCCTTCTGGGCGGGGCTGGCGCAGGACATGGCCTTCACCCTGGTGGTGTTCAACTGGTTCCCGGCGGCCCTGCACGGCTTCACCCAGACGCCGCTGTCCGCGCTGTGGCTCGGCCTTCTGGTGCTCTCGCCCCTCATGCAGCCGCAGTTCGTCACCTTCGCGCTGGCCCGACACGTGGCGAGGCGGCGCTCGCCGGAGGGAGCCTTCTGGCTTCCAGCGCTGGTTGGAGCGCTCGTGTACGTGGGCACGGAGTGGCTGGTGCCCAAGCTCTTCGCCGACACGCTCGGCCAGGGGCTCTACGCCTCCGTCCACCTGCGCCAGGGGGCGGACCTGGCGGGGGCGCACGGCCTCACCCTGCTGCTGTTGATCAGCAATGAGTGCGTGCTCGCGGCGCTCCGGGCACTCGCCCCGGGGGAGACTCGGCGGCGCGCGCTGGCCCCCACGGCGGTGCTGGCGGCCCTGCTGGTGGGCGGCTTCGGGTACGGCGCATGGCGACTGCGGCAGGTGGAGGAGCGGACGCAGCCGGGACGGGAGCTCGTGGTGGGCGCCGTGCAGGCCAACATCACGAAGTACGAGAAGCTCGCGGCGGAGATGGGCACCTATGCGGTGGTCCGGATGGTGCTGGACACGCACTACGCCCTCTCCGACGAGTTGCTGAGACAGGGGGAGGTGGACCTGCTCGTCTGGCCCGAGACGGTCTACCCGACGACCTTCGGCGCGCCGAAGAGCGAAGCGGGCGCCGAGCTCGACGCGGAGATCGGCGCCTTCGTGACGCAGCGCCAGGTGCCGCTCATCTTCGGGGCCTACGACGTTGAGGGGGAGCACGAGTACAACGCGGCCATGTTCCTCGACCCGCGAGAGGACGGGAAGCTGGAGCGAAGCACCTACCGCAAGACGATGCTCTTCCCGCTGACGGAATGGCTGCCCGAGCCACTGGACACGCCCTGGGTGCGCCAGTGGCTGCCATGGGCGGGGACGTGGAAACGAGGCCCGGGGGCGAAGGCGGTGCCCTTCCGCCTGCGCGGAGGCCGGCCGATCTCGCTCGCGCCGCTCATCTGCTACGACACCATCTTCCCCGGCCACGTGGCCGAGGAGGTGCGACAGGGCGCGGAGCTCATCGTCACCCTGTCCAACGACTCGTGGTTCTCGGGGACGCCGGCGCCGAAGCTGCACCTGATGCACGCGGCGTTTCGCAGCATCGAGACGCGCCGGCCGCAGGTGCGCGTCACCAACTCGGGGATCTCCGCCCTCATCGGCCCCACGGGGGAGCTGCTCGCCGAGATGGCGGATGGCGAGCGCCTGCACGGGGCCCTGAAGGTGCCGAGGATGGGGCGCATGCCTACGCTGATGGTGGCCTGGGGCGACTGGCTGGGGCCCGTCGCGCTGGGGCTGGCGGCGTTGCTGCTGGTCCTGCCCTCGCTCGCCCCGCGCCGCAAGGCGAGCCCGGGGCTCGTTCCACTCAGGTGACGTCTACGGCGAGGTCGTCGATGCGGCGACCTTCTCGACCTGCTCCCAGACGCGGAACACGTTGCCCGAGGCGAGCTTTTCGATGTCCGCCTCGCTGTAGCCGCGCTCCAGGAGCACCCGGAAGAGATTGGGGTATTGGGACACGTCCTTGAGGCCGACGGGGAGGCTGTCGCCCACGCCATCGAAGTCCGAGCCGAGGCCCACGTGATCGATCCCGACCAGCTTCACCACATGGTCGATGTGATCGGCCACGTCCTCCACCGTGGCATAGGGGAACGGATGCTCGCGGTTGTAGGCCTCCAGGAAGGCCATGACCTCGGGGTGCTGCCGGTCGGTGATGCCGCGCTCGGCGGCGAAGGCCATGGCCGCATCCCGGCGCGCGCTGCCGTGGGCGTTCGCTGCCTGGGTGAGGAAGAAGGAGCCGAAGTTGACCATCACCACCCCACCCTTCCCAGCCACGGCGCCAATGAGCTCGTCGCTGATGTTGCGCTCCCATCCGGGCGTGAAGTGACGAGCGGAGGAGTGCGAGGCGATGACCGGGGCCTTGCTCACCTCGAGCACCTGGCGGATGGCGTCATCCGAGAGGTGCGAAACATCGACCATGATGCCCAGCCGGTTCATCTCGGACACCACCTGACGGCCGAAGGGGCTGATGCCCTTCCAGGTGCGCGGGCCGGTGTTGAAGGAGGCGTCGCTGATCTGGTTGTCCTGGGAGTGCGTCAGGGTGATGTAGCGCACACCGCGCTGGTGGAAGTGGGAGACGTTCTCCAGCTTGTCCTCGATGGCGGCGCCGTTCTCGATGCCCATGGCGAGGGAGATCTTCCCCTCGCGGAAGTTGCGCCGGGCCTCCTCGACGGAGTGGGCGAGGGCGAACTTCTCGGGGGCCTTGCGGACGACGCCCTCGACGAGATCAATGAGCGCATCCGCATGGGCCTTGGCGGCGCCGGGCGTCTGCTGGAGGTCGGCGGGCACGTAGATGGACATGAAGGGCACGTTCAGTCCGCCCTCCACGGCGCGGGGGAGATCGAAGTCACCGCCCTCGGTGCGAAGCGAGATGTCCTCGGTGGGCTGGCCGTCGGGCCCCTGCTTCTCGATGAGACGGTAGGGCACGTCGATGTGGCCATCCGCGATGATGATGCGCCTGGCGAGTTCGCGGCTCCGCTCCGCGCGATCCGCGGGAGCAGTGGCCGCCGGGGTCTCCTCCGGACGGTTCGAGCCGTGGGTGCAGGCCTGGGTGGCCAGGAGGGCGAAACAGAGCGAGGTCAGGGGCAGTCTCATGGCCTCATGATTTATCGCACTCCGGCGGGCCTTGCCCGCGCAGAGGAAGACAATCCCTCACCCCAGCCCTCTCCCAGAGGGAGAGGGGGCATACACGGCTACAAGCTCGCGGAGGCCTCGGCCAGCTTCTCCTGGGCCGTCTCCCACTGTGCGTAGAGCTGCTCCAACTGATCCTTGCCCTCGCGGTGCTTGTCCATCAGCGGCTTGGCTCTCGCGAAGTCGTTGTACAGCTCCGGATCCGCCAGTTGCCCCTCCTGCTCCTTCTGCTCCGCCTCCAGCTTGGAGATCGCCTCCTCCAGCCGGGCGATCTCCTTCTTGATGGGGCCCTCCACCGCGCTGCGCTTCTGGCGCGCCTCGGCCTCCATCCGCCGCCGCTCCTTCTCCGACATCCCCTTCTCGGGCCCCTTCTCCGGCCCCTTCTCCCCCACCCCCGCGGCCTCCGCCGCCAGACGCGCCTGCTCCTGGTGGTACAGGTAGTCGTCCAGGTTGCCAGGGTGCGACACCACCTTCCCGTCCGCCACGTCCCACACGTGCGTCGACAGCCCGTTCACGAAGCTCCGGTTGTGCGACACGAACAGCAGCGTCCCCCCGTACCCCTGGAGCGCTTCAATCAGCATCTCCGTCGAGTCCAGATCCAGGTGGTTCGTCGGCTCGTCCATCAGCAGCAGGTTCGACGGCACCAGCAGCAGCTTCGCCAGCGCCACCCGCGCCCGCTCGCCTCCGCTCAGCACGCCGATCGGCTTGTCCACGTCGTCCCCCGAGAACAGGAACGAGCCCAGCACCCCGCGCACGAAGCTCTCC
>QKJM01000920.1 GCA_003249315.1 Archangium sp. | reverse complement strand
CGCGTCCTCGAAGGCCACGCATGTCTCCGGCTCCACTCCCAGCGCCCTCGCCGCCGCCAGGAAGATGTCCGGGTGCGGCTTTCCCCTCGTCACGTGCTCCGCGCCCACCACGTGCGCGAAGTGCTCCCGCAGCTCCAGCCCGTCGAGCACGAAGGTCCGATTGGCGCTCGGCGCCGCCGAGGCCACCGCCAGCCCCAGCCCCGTGCTCCTCATGCGCGTGAGCAGTTCCTTCGCCCCGCGCAGTGGCACCATGTGCGGCGCATACAGCTCCCGGTAGTGCGCCTCCTTCTCCTCGGCCAGCCGCGCCAGTTCCTCCGCCTCCACGGCCCGGCCCAGCAGCGTGGGAAATATCTCCTCGTTGCGCTTGCCGGCGAACTCGCGCTCCACCCGCTCGGCGGTGAGTTCCACCCCGAGGCGCCGGGACATGGACACCCAGGCCTCCACGTGGAAGCGCATGTTGTCGACGAGTGTGCCGTCGAGGTCGAAGATGGCGGCTTGCGGGCGAGAGAGGACAGGAGCGGAGTTCATCCCCCTCCCCTACTCCGGCGGCCCGCCCCCGCCAAGCACCGGGAAGGCGCCTGCTTGCGGAGCAGCTTCGCCATGCACCCACCGCCCAAGGTACACTGCGGACAGCCCCGCCATGGCGGACTGCTTCACCACCGCCGCGGGCCACTCCACGACCCCCTCGCCCGCCGGAATCAGCGCCTCCTTGTGCTCCGCCCCCATCGCGACGAGGTCCGCCCGCTCTCTGAAGAGATCCCCCCCGTGGGTCCTGAGGCCATTCGCAAGCTCGCGTCTGGTAGTCGTCACTGTCTGGCGAGAATGCGCCCTTCTCCATCGACAGCGTACTCCGCGCCTCCATCCGTGATGATGACGCCAGGAGCACACCGCGACAGGTCCGGGGTGAAACGAACGAAGAAGATGTTGTTGTCGTTCGGTTTCCAGACCGACACATGAAACGTCTCTCTCAAGGAGAGACACCGCGCCACGGGGTCATCGCTCTTCCGCGACGCCGTTCCGGGCGGCAGGAAATCATTCATGGCGGCTTCGAGCGCCACCACCAGGGGGCCCTCGAGGTGGGCCCCCTTCTCGTATGAATCTGGAAACTTCACCTTGGCTGCCACTTCTGGAGGTGCCCACTCCGCTTTTTTGTACAGGCCATATCTGAGAAACGAACAGCCCGTCAGGGTCATCAGGCAGCAAGGAACAATGAAGAAGGCCCACTTCATGGATGCCCCTCCAACGGCTGGTTTTCCAATCAAGGAAGCCAATCCCGCCCTTCCAGCATCTCGATGTCTCCAGCATCGTTGTAGGACCGGGCGATGGGAACCCACTTCCCCTCACGGAGCGACGAGATGATGCGCGTAGAGTTGTTGTACATGTAGGCTCTGCACTCTCCCGTCTTCTCTTTGAGAAACATCATGAGTTGGCGATCCCAGATCCGCCCAGTGTTCGGATCGACGAATCGCACGGGTAACCAGTGCGCACGGGTGCTCACATCCTTCTTCGAGAACTGGCGATTGTGCGGATGGGTATGCGCACCACCGAGAATGACGACATCCTTGTGCTCCAGGTCCAGCAGGGCTCTCGGAAGCTCGCAATACTTCGTACCACCCGCCGCTGTGCCTCCCACATCGGACAAGTAACTGAGGAAGAAAGCCTCGTCCTCCTCCGCATAATAGTGCAACGCGCAGTATTCGAAGCCGGAAGCTCCATTCGAAGCGCCCGGCTGAGAAGTCATGCGCTCGCACGCGGCTCCAGCCATCTCTTCCGCTGTCTTGAAAGGGCCCATCATGGGCCCCTCCACCTGGAGACGGCCATCGGGCAGGCGACTCACCCGGACATCGGGGTTCGGGCTCGCACATCCCCATGCGTTGCACAGCAGCAATAGAATCATGCTCCAATCAACTCTCGTAGGGAGGGGAAGTCCTGCTACGGTGAGTGTTCGGAGCATGACGTCATCGTAGCATGCCATGGCCCAGTTGAAACATCCGGCCCGCCCCCGCCAAGCAGCGGGAAGGCGCCTACTTGCGGAGCAGCTTCGCCACGCACAGCCCCAGGTACACCGCGGACAGCCCCGCCATGGCGGACTGCTCCACCACCGCCGCGGGCCGCGCCACCTCCTCACCGCTCAGCAGGGCCGGCAGCTTGCCCAGCCCCCGCGCTCCTCCCGCCACGCCGAGCACCCCGACGAGCGCCGCCGCTCCCAGCGCCACTCGCCGCGCGCCCTCGTGCCGCGCCAGCGCTCCCAGCCCGAGCGCCACCACCCCGACCCCCGCCGGAATCAGCGCCGTCTTGTGCTCCGCCCCCGTCGCGACGAAGCCTCCCACTCCCAGCGCCGTCAGCATCCCTCCGTAGCCCAGCGTCCACTTCTCCACGCGACACCTCCTGGCTTCCCGGTGGCCTCGGCCATCCGGCTCGAAAACGGCCTCGTCCGGCGTCACCCGCGCGTCTTCAGTAGCCGGGTGAGCTCTCGGTCCAACGTGGCGGCGAACTGCTGCTTGTCCTGGGCGGAGAAGCCTCCCGGGCCTCCCGTCATCACCCCGCTGTCGCGCAGCTCCTGCATGAAGTTCCTCAGCGAGAGCCGCTCGGAGATGTTCTCCTCGCTGAAGAGTTCTCCGCGCGGGTCCAACACCACCACTCCCTTGGGCACCAGCAGCGCGGCGAGCGGAATGTCCTGGGTGACGGCCAGGTCCCCCGCCTCCGCCGAGGCGGCGATGTGCGTGTCCGCCACGTCCAGCCCCGCTCCCACCTGCACCGTGGACACGAACTCCGAGCGCGGCAGCGACAGGCGCTTGTTCGCGACGAAGACGGCAGGCACCCGCAGGCGCTGCACGGCGCGCAGGAGGATGTCCCGCACCGGCCCTGGACACGCATCGGCATCGACCCAGATTCTCATTCAGTCCTCGGCATACGCCGCCGCCGCGACGGTGTCACGTCCCGAAACTCCATGCGCATGGACGTATGTCCGAGTCAGCGAGGAAGGTATCGTCGGTGGTGAACGATCGCTTCCCGGGTTCGTTGCCTGGGAGATGTGCTCTCGAAAACAGTGTCGGCAGCGAAGACCTCGAGGTGGAAATTGAAGCGCAAGACCTGGTTCCAGTTACTTTCCATGGGCGTGCTCCTGTCGGGGACGCTCCTGCCGTTCTCTCGCGGCGAGGCCAGCAGCCCGGCGCCACAGGGCAAGGCGCTCGACGCCTGCGGCGCGCCCGACAGCATGCCGGCGGCCCGCGCGAAGGCCCGCCAGCTCGTGCGGGAGATTCGCGCGGAGCTCGCGGCCGTCGAGCAGCGGATCCGCGACGTCCCGTTCGTGACCATGGTGGAGGCGGGCACGGCCTCCGTCGAGCAGATCGCCGCCGTGGTCGCCGAGGAGTACAGCATCATCCGGAGCGACAAGAACAGCTTCCAGCAGATGGCCGCACGCTGGGACACCCCGAAGGGCAGCCAGTTCTTCGGTCAGCTCGCCTCGGGGGAAGCGCTCGCCCTGCCCCTGGTGCTCGAGTTCTCCGGGCACGTCGGGCTCAGCGAGAAGGACCTGATCGCCTACGAGCCGCGACCCAAGGGGCAGACGTACCCGTCGCGCGTCGCCTGGATTGCCTCCAACGCCGATCGCGCCTCCGCGGCCGCCTCGTTCCTGGTCAACTTCGCCGTCTTCGGCGAGAACATGGGCCGCGTGCGTGACGCGCTGGTGCGCGTGTATGGCTTCAAGCCCGAGCAGGTGGCGTTCTTCAGCTTCTTCGCGGAGCCGATCCCCGGCTTCGAGGACGACGCCATCGAGGTCATCGCGACCGGGCTGCGCGAGGGGGTCTGCCCGAGGGACGTGAGGAGATCGGCGCGGCTCCTCCAGGCCTACGAGCTGGACTTCTGGCAGGTGGCCTCCGAGGCTCCGGGCTCGCCGCTGCCCGTGTCCTGGAAGCGCTGAGCCTCAGGGGAGGTGTCGGGCGATTCCCTGCACCTCCAACAAATCGACGCGAGCAAGGAAACTTCTCCCGGCCATCTCCGAGAATAGGAGCAGGTTTCCCCCTCCCCTGAGTTCTCGTCATGGTCTCGATCGCCCGCTCCGCTTCCGTCGCCCGCCGTGTCGCCACGAGTGCCGCTCCGCCCACGCTCCGAG
>QKJM01000569.1 GCA_003249315.1 Archangium sp. | reverse complement strand
GGAGGGTGCCCGAGGCCAGGAGCGCGGGGGGCAGCTCGGGCACGGGCTTGCTCACCGGGTTGCCGAAGCGGTCCACCACGGAGATGCGCCAGGCCACCTCCGCCTTGCCATCGACCATGAGGGCGGAGTGCAAGGGCTCCACCGTCACCTTCCCGGGAGCGGCGGCGAGGAGCGCCACGCTGCGGGTGAGCACCGGGGAGATGCCTCCGTCCGCGAGCAGTCGCACCTCGAGCCGCTCACTCCCCCCGAAGGCCGGAGCAACCTCGAGCACGCCCGTAAAGCGCCCCGGCTGCTGCTCCTCGAGCGTCGCTTCGCCCCCGAGGCTGGACTCGAGCCGCAGCTCCGCCCCCGTCGGGTTGCCGGTGGCATCCCACGCGGAGACCGCCACCTCCACCTTCGCATCCTCGGAGGCCACGAGCACCTCCGGCTCCACCCGCATCTCGAAGCGCCGAGCCGGCCCGGGCACCGCCTCCGCCTTCACCAGGAAGGACCACCGCCGCTCTCCCGGCACCGTCCCCTTCAACGCCAGGGGACCGATCGACCCCGAGGGCACCCGCCACCACAGGAGGACCACCCCTGGCCCCACCTCGGTCGACCCGTCCACGTGCCCCCGCGTCGCGGAGAAGCGGAAGTCGTCCCAGCTCCGGAGCTCCCCCTCCAACGTGTAGAGGCGGACACCCACCAGCTCCTCCCTATCGGCCCGGAGCGTGCGCCGCTCGATGATGGCGTGGACGAGCGGCTGGGGTGGCACCCCCAGGTCGATGCGCCGGCTCTCGAAGAAGGCCTCATGCACACCGGGGGGCACCGACACCGGGATGCGCGCGATGCCCCCCTTGTCCGCTACCACCGGCCCGAACGACCGCTCCCCGACCCGGAGCGTGGCCGGAGCGCCGGCCCGGGTCTTCACCTCCGCGATGCCCTGTCCCCACAACGGGAGCGCCGTCCACCCCTCGAGCGATCCCCGGGGGCCTCGCGCCACCGCGGCGATGATGGCCCGCTGGGGAAGCGTCTGCCGGGGTGGCACGTAGGTCGCGCGGTAGACTCCTGGCTCCACCTGCGTGAGTGGGCCCACCTCTCCGCGGCTGACGAGCACCTCCAGCTCCGTGGCCGAGGGCTCCAGCTCGATGCGCAGCTCCACATCAGTCTCGGAGCCGAGCAGCGCGTACTCCGGGGTGCAGTGGATGCGGATGTCGCCCTCGGCGGCGGCGACACGCGCTCCCACCAACAGCCCTGGAAGAAGAAGCAGCAGGTGTACCGCGCGCAGGAGCATGGTGTCAGGGAGCCTCCTCCCAGCGAATCTTCACCCGCTGGGGTGGCCTGGCCCGGGCCCGTGCGCGGCACGCCATCAGCGTCTCCCGCGTCGCACCTCCAGGCTCCCTCGCCAGGACCTTCACCCGGGAGCGCCCCTCGCGGCGGGGAACGTCCATGCGGAAGCGCCCTTCCTGGGAGACCTCGGCCGGCTCCTCCTCGACGAACACCTCCGTACCAGGGCGTACCTGTCCGGAGAGGGAGACACACACCGACTCCCTGGCGGAGGCCTGCGCCGCGACCTTCAGCAACACCTCCAGCGGGATGGGCTCCGCGGCGAGCGGCTGCGCCCCATCGAACACCACCGACTGGTGCCCGGCGCCGATCTCCACCGAGCCCCCGGCGGCCGACAGACGCACCGAGCCCACGTGGGTGGCCACCGCCACCATCGCCCCGCTGCGGAGCATGGTGAAGCGCGCCTCCCTCGTCTCCGCCAGCGCGCCTTCTCCGCTCTGCAGGCGCAGCACCCGCTCGCCCTGGCCGCGGTAGTCCACATCGACGCGACCCCGCGCCAACCGGATGGCATGGGCCGCGCGCGACACCGCTCCCAGCCGCACCTCGGAGCGCTCCGGAATGGAGAGTCGCGACGCCTCATCCCCTACCTGGAGGTCCGCCCGGGAGCCCACACCGGTGCGAATGGAGTCGTCCAGGCCGAGCACGTCGCCCACTCGCACCTCCACCCAGTCCTCCCCCTCCGTCCGCTCCACCATGCCCACCACCCCGATGACGATGGCGCGCACGTCCGGCACCACGACCGGAGGCGGCTGCGACGAAGCCTCCTGACCGACCTCTACGGTGGCGGCCTCCGACGTGGGCACCGCCACGAAGCGATCGAAGATGATCCACCCGAACGCGATGAAGACGATCACCAGCCCCAACCCGAGCGTCACCGCCCAGCCCAGCGCATCCCGAGAGCGACTCACGATCCCACCTCCTCCTGCTGCCTTCCTGCTTGCCGTGCTGTCCTCATGGAGTGCTCCTTCCCCCTCCTCCGTGGCTCACGCGAGGTGTGCTTCCCCACCCGCCGCGGGGAGGATGACGGTGACCGTGGTGCCCTGACCCTCGACGCTCTCCAACCGGATGCGACCATGGTGCGCCTCGACGATGCGGTGCGCGACCGACAGCCCCAGCCCCACCCTCCCGGGCTCGTCCTTGGTGGAGAAAAACGGATCGAAGATGCGCTCGCACAGGGACTCAGGGACGCCCTTGCCGGTGTCCGCCACCCGCAGACACACCGCGTCTCCCTCCACCGCCGCGAGCGACACGGTGAGGGTGCCTCCCTTCGGCATGGAGGTGAGGGCGTTCTGCACCAGGTGCGCCACCAGCTTCTGGAGCTGCTCCGGGTGGCCGGGCACTCGCGACAGCGGCTCGGAGAACTCGCACACCAGGGAGACGCCACGCACGTCCATCTCCGCGCGTGCCTCCTCGAGCGCGGCGCGCACCGGTTGGAGCAGCTCCAACGGCTGGCCAGCCCCCTCCCTCTCCTGCTCCGCGAGCTGGCGCAGTTCCCGGATGATGCGAGCCATGCGACGGGCCTGCTCGAGCGCCGCCCCCAGGCTCCTGTCCAGGCTGGAGTCGGCCGGCACCTCCTCGCGCGCCAGGGACAGCAGGCCCAGGATTCCGGTGAGCGGATTGTTGAGCTCATGGGCCATGCCGGCGCTGAGCGAGCCGAGCGCCGCCAGTCGCCGGGTCCGGGCGATCTGATCCTGCGCCTCGCGCAGCTCCCTCGTGCGCTCGTCCACGCGCTGCTGCAGCTCCTCGCTCCAGCGCCGCAGCTCCGCCTCGCGCCGTTGCAGCTCGTCGGCCATGCGGTTGAAGGAGCTGGCGAGCAGGCCGAGCTCATCGCGGCCCAGCTCGGGGACGCGCGGCTCGTACCGCCCGGCGGCGAGCGCGGCCACCCCCTCGGAGAGCCGGGCGACGGGTCGACTCACGCCTCGGGCGAGCACAGCGCCGAGCACACCGGTGGCCAAGAGGGCCACCCCGGCCCAGAAGAGCGAGTAGCGTCGGACGTGCTCGGCCGGGGCGAAGGCCTCGTCAGCGCTGCGCCCCACCACCGCGCCCCAGCCGAGATCCGACACGGGGGCGAAGGCCGCGAGGTACTCGCTCCCGTCCACCCCGCGCACGGTGCGCACCACGGGGGCCCCTCGGGAGAGCCCCTCGGACACCAGCGCCCGCTCCTCCTCGCTCAACCCGGCGTCCATCCGGGTATGCACCACGGGGACGCCCTGCGGATCCACCACGAAGGCGAGCCCGCCCTGCTGGGAGAGCTGCTCGACCTGGTGCCCCAGCTCGGCGAGCGACAGCTCCGCCAGGAGGAGCCTGGAGGAGTCCTCTCCCGCGCGGACGGCGAGCGCGACACGACCGCCGGGAGCCTTGGGTGAGAGGTACGGGGGGCCGATGGCCGCCCCGGAGGAGAGGGCGGCCTGCACGGGGGCCCGGTGAGAGAAGAGCGCGAGCGAGTCCTCGGTGACGAGCTGGCGGCCGCTGCGCGCCTCGGGGGTGAAGACCGCCGGGGCGAGGGCATGGCCCTCCGCATCCACCAGCACGAGCAGGTTGAGGGCGCGGAGCTGGCGGAGGGGGATGCTCAGCACCGCCGAGGCGTCCTGGGGCTCCAGACGCTCGAGAGGCAGGTACTCGGCGGAGAGGCGGAGGTTGTCCACCCCCATGAGGACGAGCTGGCGGCAGGAGCGGGCGAGCTCCGCGGCCGCCTGGGCCTGGAGGCCGCCCACCATGCGGTGAAGCTCCTCTCGGTTGGCCCTGAAGGCCAGGCCACCGAGCAGCAACACGGGCACAACACCCACGAGGGC
>QKJM01000532.1 GCA_003249315.1 Archangium sp. | reverse complement strand
TGACGTAGAGATTGCCGCTGCACCGGCAGCGCCGGAAGCCCTGCCGCTTCCGGTCCTCGCCTCCAAGGTCTGGAACCACGTGGCCTTCTGGGCCTGGACCTCCGCCGAGAGCGGCGCCCTCGTGGTTCGCAAGCCCGCCTATCTGGAGGATTGGCTGCCGGCGGCGAGCGCGGGGGACGAAGCCGTCGCAGCCCATGACGACCCGGATGTAGCTTGGCTCACCCAGCGGGGCGGGGAATCCGTGCAGGCTGCCCCCCCCGAAGACGTGCTTCCCGACCTCCTCGACAAGCTCTGCGACCTGGGCCGCCGAGCCCGCTCCTATGTCCACCTCGTCACGGCCTTTCCCGGTGACCCGCTGGCGGACCGACTCGAGGCGCGGCTGTACGCGGTGAAGGAGTGGGGAACCCCCCGCGTCCCGGCAGCCATCCTGCAGAAGTTCGTGGGGCGGTTGCACTATGTCGATCCGGACCGGCCGATCCTGGGAATGCGGCTGGCAAGCCTCCGCCTTCAGCGCCCCGAACCCTCCTCCTAGACCCGCCCCACCCCATCCCACGCCGCCGCCCCCCCGTACCTCGACGTCGGCGAGCCCGTTCCCACAGTGCGTCCACCGACGAGCCTGAAAACCCGCATCAGACTGCCAACGCCTATCACTGGCCCACGACGCGGGCACGTTCTGTCCGGACAGCTCAAGTTTTGCTGGAGCCCGGGCGACAAGTGTCTGGCGATCGAAAAACGGAACGCCTGTTTCCATCCCCGGGGGGCTCAGAGGTCGAAGCTATGCAGAACGAGCCCCTCCGCATCCTGGTCGTGGACGACGAACCCGCCATCCTGCGGACGCTCACGGGGTTCCTCACCCTCCAAGGGCATCAGTGCGACGGAGAGTCCGACCCGGAGCGGGCCCTCCAGCGGTTGGAGGAGGGCTTGTACCACCTGCTGATCACCGATTTGGTGATGCCGAAGATGGACGGGCTGGAACTGGTTCGCCGTGTTCGGGAAACCGACTCACTGGCCGAGATCATCGTGATGACAGCCTTCAGTACCCTGGACCGCGCCGTCGAAGCCTACCGACTCCGCATCTCGGACTACCTGCTCAAGCCTTTCGAGAGCCTGGACCAGGTGGAGTCCTTGGTGCGGCAGGCCGAAGCCCGCCATCGACGCTGGCGGGATGCGCTGCTCCGCACCCTGGACGCGAGGAGTTCGGCGTGAACCTGGAGTCGATCCTCGGGAGCAAAAACCGGGTCCGCACGCTACGCGCCCTCTTTCGGAAGGACGGGACTTCCGGACGCGCCGTGGCGGCCATGGCCGGAATGGCTCCTTCCGCCTGCAAGGCGGCCTTGGAGGAACTGACGGAAGCGGGCATCGTGCTCCGGACCCCGGACCGGGGCCGCACCTGCCACGAGATCAACCGCACCCACAGGCTGGTGCCGGTTCTGGCCCGCCTCTTTGCGGAGGAGGCCAATCTCGCCGACCGCCTCACCGGATCGATCCGCACGTACCTCCGTAGCCTCTCTTCACCTCCAGAACTCCTCTGCGTGGGCCTCTCCTCTCAAGGAAAGGTGCGGGCCGCGCTGTCCCCCGTGCCCCCCCAGGACGAGGTCACGGCCGCCCTCGCAGGACCTCTTCGCTACGAATTCGGCCTCCGCTGGGCAGGAGCCGTGGCGGCGCCGCGCCTAATTCCGCCGGAGCAGCGACTTTGGGCCCTCCCCGCCGGGCGAGAGGCCCGCGCCGACGCTACGGGGCAACAACGAGCGTTGCGCTTCTTCGGCATTCACCCGGCCACCGACGAGGGTCACGGACCAAGCGGGACGTCCGCGGAGGACGCAGTTTGAGCGCTCGTTCACCCGCAGCGGCAGCCCTCGGCCCCTCCCCGAGCGGCTGCTTTACGGTCCTCGTAGCGGACGACGACCCTGCCGTACGCTCCATCACCTGCAGGACTCTGGAGCAGGGTGGCCACCGCGTGATCCCCGCCGGCGACGGCGTCGAAGCACTCTCCCTCTTCGAGAAACACGCGCCTGACGTGGTCATCACCGACATCCGCATGCCGAACTTGGACGGCATCAGCCTCTTGGAGCGCATCCGGGAGAGGTCGCCCACCACGGAGGTCATCCTCATCACCGGCTTTGCGGAAACCGGCACCGTGATCGATGCCCTGCGGCGGGGTGCCGCCAATTTCCTCGAAAAACCCTTCCGGCCCGCCGAACTGCTCCGCCAGGTCGAGACATCTTTCGCCCATTGTGCCCTGGCTCGCGAGGCGACCCGACTCCAAAGCGAGCTGGAAGAAGAGCGCAGGCGCCTGGAAATGCACCAGCGCATGGCCACTCTCGGCCGGCTCCTCGCCGGACTGGCCCACGAGGTGAACAATCCCCTCACGTTCCTAAAGGGCAACGTGGAGCTGCTGCGCCGGATCTTGGCCGAGCTTCCCAAGCAGTGGGAGCAGGGTGACCCGAGTGCCGGCCACGACGCGTTGTCACAGGCAGAGGCACTGCTCGATGACATGGCCTTCGGAGCTGTGCGCATCCAGGACTTGGTCGCCACCATGCGCCGTTTCGCGAGCCCCCAGAAAGGCGCCCGCGGCTGGGTGCAGCTGGCCGCCCTGATGGCCAACAGCATCAAGCTCGCCCAGGCGAAACGAGTTGCCGAGACGGCGACCGAGGCGACGCTCCCACCGGCGGAGATCATGGTGGACGCGGACCCGATCGAGGTGGAGACCTGCCTGGTGAACCTCCTGGTCAACGCCTATGAAGCCGTGGGGACGCAGGGATCGGTGGTGCGCTTTTCCACGCAGCTCCTCCCCTATGCGACCGGACGTTATCACGGGGTTGTGGAAGTTCTGGTGGAGGACGACGGCCCGGGAATGCCCCAGGCCGTGCTCGACGAGGTCTTCACCCCCTTCTTCACCCGCAAGGACGGCGGCATGGGCCTCGGGTTGAGCATCGCCTACGAGGCGGCCAAACGAAACGGGGCTCAGTTGGAGCTGCACTCCGAGGAGGGCGCCGGCACGCGTGCCATCCTGCGCCTTCCCTACGACGTGCGCGAAGGCCGCCGGCCGGTAGCCATTCCTCAAGCCTCGGAGCCGAGACGACGATAAGCGCAACAAACAAAGACGATGTTGGTCAACATCCAACCTAGCCCCATCAACCTTCCCGCAGACCAAGGAGGAAGCGCCAATGCTCCAATGGGAACCCGCCATGGCCACCGGCGTGGGCGCCGTGGACCGGCAGCACAAAGAATTGGTGAAACAGGTAAATGAACTTGTGACCGCCATGAAATCGGGCAAGGGCCGGCAGGTCGTTGGCGAAGTGCTCACCTTCCTCGGGAAGTACGCCATCGATCACTTCAGCATGGAAGAAGGTCTCATGCAGAAGCACGGCTATCCGGAGTACGCAGAGCACAAGGCGATTCACGAGAACTTCAAGAGAGATTTCGGCGCCCTGGCGCAGCAGTTCGACGCCGCACCCACGAGCCTTTCCCTCACCATTGAAGTGCAGCGGCGGGTGACGGAGTGGCTCAAAGACCACATCCTCAACATCGATGGGAAAGTAGGGAAATACCTTACGGCCAAAGGTGTCGGCTAGATTCTCTCCCCCTTCTCGCTGAGAGAAGAACGAGACCGGGCGGTGTCTCAGAGCAGGCGCCGCCCTTTTCATCGCCGACAAACCAGCAGGACGATCGGATCCGGGTTACTGCCTCACGGCTTTCGACTCGGCGGCGTGTTGCCCGGCCGAGGCCAGACAAACGACACGTCCCCAGTAGGTACGGAGGTCGAACTCCGGGCTCCGCGACGGGGTGTGGCACTGTCGGCAGGTCTTCTCCACCGCCCTGCCGGACCTCGAGATGGGCAGAGCTGGGTGCAGGCTCCCGGCTCCGTGGCACGCCTCACACTGGACGCCCTTTAGGTTGGGCCCCTCGCCCCCGTATCCCCCAGTCAGGCCGAAACCCGTCACGTGGCATTCCAAGCACTCTGCCTGGACCCGGGCGTCTTCGGACAGGACCTCGTAGGCCGACGCGTGGGGGGTCGCCGCCCATAGCGCCTGCTGGGCCTGGTGGCACTCCCCGCAGCGATTCGCCGACACGAACACCGCCCCCCCTCGCTTGAGGTTGACTTCCTCCTCGTCTTCCTT
>QKJM01001011.1 GCA_003249315.1 Archangium sp. | reverse complement strand
CATACACCTCCGCCGAAGGGACGATCGTGAGGCCAGTCTCGCCCCAGTGAAGGCTGACCCGGTGGCCCTCCTTCAATGTCACCCAGGACAGCCTCGAATCGAAGAGCACGGTGGTGGCCTTTCCTGAGCGAACGCATATCGCGTAGGCCTTTCCGGGGAGGCCCGCGGTCAATTCGATGTGACGCACACCGGGCTCGCACGTTGGGAGAATGGAGTGCTCCGCGCCCGCAGCGCTACTGCCGATAAGAGCCAGTGTCGCGAGGGTGATGAAGGACAAGGCGGCCTCCTTCATTCAAAGCGTTCGACCGCTTCGACATGCACGGCGGGCAAGATGCTCACGTCATCTGGCTCGTTCTTGACCATGAACATGCCAAGTTGCCCCCCCACGACGTACTGATAGCAGACCGGATACGTCTGACCGTCGGAAGCCTCTGCCTCGGTGAAACGACCGTAGACGCGGTCCTTCCCCAGGTACAGGCGACCCCGAAGCAGCGTGTCGCCCTTCAGCTTCCGCCAGCTTCCTTCCAAGATGACCGTGAGCGACCCCTCGCGCACGGAGATCGGGATGTGCAGCTTGCGTGTGTCGACCCCCTGAAAGACAGTCATCGCATACACGCCGCCGAACAGGTCCAGCTTCCTCATGGCTTCAATCGCATGCGGCGGGCAGTCCTCGGGAGGTGGCCGCTTGCGCACCACCGACTGGGGCTCCGGGCGTGTGGCCGGTGCCCCGCCAGCGCAGGCGGCCTGGGCGGCGGCGGTGACGCCGACACACGTCCTGAGCACGTTCGAGGTGAGCCCCTTCCGCTGCGTGTCCTTCGAGAGGCTGGAGATCTTCTGCTGCTTCTTCACGGGTGCGTCCTCCTTGCGAGGCATCTCGCGTGGCGCGAGGGCCGTGGGCGTGGACTCCACGGGAGGTGGAGCCGCGACGTGGCCAGCATCGGGCGGAGTCTCCCGGGTCGCCACTTCCAGCCCAAAGCCAGCCTCCTGCCTCGGGAGGGGTAGAGCCGACATCACGGGTAGGGGCTCGGAGGCCTCCTGCCGAATCTCCAGGGCCCGCCAGGTCGCTCCCGCGATGGCCAGGCCGAGCACCAGCATCCCTGCGAGCCAATGGCCCCACCCGCGAGCACCACGCGCCGGGCGCTCTTCGGGGACCGGCTCTCGAGCTCGTGGCGCCCCCTCGCGTGCCGGCACCCGATCGGGTTGGAGAGGCTCCGGGATGACCAGCTCCGGCCGCGGCGGAGGCAACGAGTCCGTGGGTGGCTCGGGCCTGTGGATACGCCGCCGAGGCGCGCCACCCTCCCCTTCTGACGGCACCTCTTCCCACTCGAAGAGGGGGGCTTCCCACGCCTTGCGCCCACCGAGGGCCACCGCCTCCACCAGCGCCTCGGCCACCTCCGCGCCGCTCTGGTAGCGATCTTCGGGCTTCTTCGACAGCAGGCGGAGGATGAGCTGACTGAGCGCCCGAGGCACCCGGCGATTGAAGGCCGCGGGGGCGTGCGGCTGCTGCCCCATGATCATCAACTGCAGCATGTCCGTGAACGCCCGAGGTGGAAACGGGTAATACCCGGTGGCCGCCCGGTAGAGGCACACGCCCAGCGCGTACAGGTCATCGGTGGCCGCGAAGGAGTATGCGGCCTGGGGGTCGGCGTGGTGGGCCAGGTGGAAGCGCAGCGACTCGGGGCTGCGTACGAGGAGCGAGCAGGGGTGCAGCGTGCCGCTGGTGATGGTGGCGGCTCCCTCGTACCAGCCGGCGCCGAAGTCGAGCAGCATTGGCTCTCCATCCGACTCGCGGATGATGATGTGCTCCGGCTTCAAGTCGCGGTGGTACACACCGCGAACGTGCAGTTCGCCGAGAGCGCGGGCCACCTTGACCCCCACCTCCGCGAGCTGCTGGAAGGAGGGGTTCACGATCTCGGCCCAGGTGTGCAGCGGCTGGCCGGGCACCCAGTCCATGAGGATGCAGAGGAGGCCGTCGCGCGGGTGGGGCCAGCGCATGTGCCCGTGGATGCGCACCACGTTGGGATGCACCGCCTTGTCCATCAGCAGCCGCACCTCGCGCTCGGCCCGCTCGTCCTTCTCCCGAAGGGCCACCTTGATGACGTAGAAGTCGCCGGGGCGAGCCGACTCCTGCACCTTGTAGGCCCCGCCGAAGCCACCCACGCCCAGTCGCTGCACCACGTGCCATCTGCCTACTTCCGTTCCCGGCGCCAGCGCGTCCGGGTACACCTCCACCTGCTCGCGACCGATCCGCACCGGGCCTGCCTCCTTCAAGAGGATTCGAGGCCCAACCTAACAAGTGGAGGACTTTTCGAGTAGCCTCTGGAGTGGCCACCCATCTCCGCTCACGCGCCCGCGCCGCGGCTGCGTCGGTGCCAGAGACAAGCACGGGCGACAGCTCAAGAAGCCTGTCGCCCGCGGGTACCTCATCTTCGTCAGGAATTCCTACTTGGAAGGCGCACCGCAACCGGAAGAGCCGCAGCCCGCATGACCGCCCTTGTCCTCCTCGGTCGCAGCGGCCTTGCAGGAAGCCTCGGTGCCCTTGTCAGCCTCGGTCGCCGCGGCCTTGCAGGCGGCCTCGGAGCCCTTGTCCGCCTCGGCCGCAGCAGCCTTGCAGGAGGCCTCGGCGCCCTTCGAACCACAGGAACCCTCCGCCCCCTTCTCCATGGTGGACGCCGAGGTGGAGGTGGTGGCACAGCCCGTGGCGAGCGAGCCGAGAGACAGGGTACCGACGAGAGCAGCCAGGGTCTTGACGTTCATGAGACGTGTCCTCTTCGTTGAGGGTTTCGGGTTCAACCGCCAGCCAGTACGTCCCGCGTTCGAGCGGGTTACACGGCCAGGGATTTCTTACGTTCGCCAGCCCCCTCCAGGCAAGGAACTGGCCTCGGCGTCACCGGAAACCACCCTCCGCGGACCACGGCATGAACCAGGGGGAGCCACTCTCCGCCTCGACCGCGCCCCCTCCCATGGAGCCGCAAGGTCCACTCCACCTCGCACGCGGTCGGACGGGAGCCCTCAAACGTGGACGGTCTCCGTGCGGGAGACCTTCCCCACCGGCCGATGGCGACGCTCCTGTGCCGCGAACATCAGGCCGAGCGGCAACCCGAAGCACACCGCGTGCAGCACCAACTGGAGGAACTGCGGTGCCGCGACGAACCACGGATAGAGGATGCGCGCGATGATCTGGAAGTTCACCAGCCAGAGAGCGAAGCCAAACAACAGCCCGGCCCCCGCCTGTCGGGCCCAGCTCGTACGGCCCTCCACCGACATCCGGGACTCGATGGCTCCGTAGATGAGTCCGAAGACGGCCGACAGCGCGAAGTGCATGATCAACCCCACGATGATGGCCACCCCCGCGGGCGCCTCGGTCAGCGCACTCCTCCCGAGCAGGATGCTCGCGAACATCCTCAGCGGCATCAACGCCGGATTGCCCATCACCGCCGCCGCGATGATCTCCACCACGGCGAAGATGGCTCCCGAGATGAGACCGAACCCTACTCCTGCCGCCAGCGCCGTCTGCACGACACGTGGCTTCGTCCCTGGCGCGCTCGTTCTCTCTGCCATGACACACCTCTCCTTTCGAGCAAGGGGCCCCTCGAGGCCGGTTCCCTGGCTCCCATGTCTCAAGGTTGTCATTCGATGCACCGGAGCAATCGGACCCTGGCCAGAAGGCAGACAGAGACCCGAGCGCATGCTCACGCGGTTGCCGCACACCGGGGTTGCCACCTCAGGGTCGTGTAACCAGGGAGTCGGTCATCCCGTAACAGCGACGACCCGGCGCACGCACGCCTCGGGCTCTCCCTGGGAGGGAAGTACATGCAAAGCCGTTCGATCGCCGTCCTCGGCCCCCTTGTCCTGGTGCTCGCCAGTGGCGCCGCCTGGGCGCAGGCTTCGAGCGCGGAGGAGACCTGCCCCCTGAAGACGGGCAGCCCCATCCCCGCCGTCACCCTGGTGCGCCCGGATGGGAAGCCGCTCGAACTGCGCGCCGAGGTGGCCCGCAAGCCCACGCTGCTCATCTTCTACCGGGGCGGATGGTGCCCCTTCTGCAACCTCCACCTCTCCCGGCTCCGAGACGTGGTGCCCCAGCTCGAGAAGCGGGGCGTCCAGGTCATCGCCATCAGCCCGGATCGGCCGGAGGCGCTGAAGAAGGCCCTCGACAAGGGGCCGCTGAACTACCAGCTCGCCTCGGATCACTCCGCCGCGGCCATGAAGGCCTTCGGCCTCGCCTGGCGCGCGGATGACGCCACCATCGGGCGCCTCCAGGGGCACGGCATCGACATCGAAGCCGCCTCCGGCGAGAAGCACCGGCTGCTCCCGGTTCCCGCCGCCTACCTGGTCGGCACCGATGGGCTCGTGCGCTTCTCCTACGCCAACCCCAACTACAAAGTCCGGGTAAGCCCGGAAGTCCTTGTATCGGCCGCCGAGACCATGCTGGACGAGAAGCCGGCGAAGTAGCAGGCGCACGGACCGTCCGAGCGTCCTCACGCGCAGTCAAGTCCCCTGCCCCACACGCAAGCAGGCACCACGCTCCCCGTAAAGAAGCGTGCCAACCGCTCCGAGGCCGAATTTTCGGCCTCCGCGAAGACCCCCTTTACAGACGGGCTTCGGTCAAGAAAATGGCCGCCCCTTCGCGCGCTACACCCCAGAGGGGGTGGAGTCGGCGCATTCGAACGGACGGAGACAGGGACTTGCGGGACGTTGCGCGGGAGTTCAGGGAGCTGAGGGTGGAGGTGGATGCGGCGGCGATGGCTCCGGACCCGGAGCAGCAGGGCCAGGCGCTGACCTCGTTCCACGAGCGGCTGCTCGCCGAGGAGCTCACGATCAAGAGCTCGGACTCGCGCGAACGGCTCGCCGGAGCGCTCGCCGAGGCCAGGGTGGATCTCAACCCCCACCAGCTCGAGGCGGCGTGCTTCGCGATGGACTCGCTGGCGCGCGGTGGCTGCATGCTCGCGGACGAGGTGGGCCTCGGGAAGACGATCGAAGCGGGCATGGTCGTCGCCCAGCTCATGGCCGAGGGGAAGACACGCATCCTCATCCTCGCCCCCGCCGTGCTGCGGGCCCAGTGGAACAGCGAGCTGCGGGAGAAGTTCGATCTCGAGTCGGTGATGGTGGACGGTCGCACCGTCCGCGCCACCGGCAACTGCTTCGATCAGCCCTTCCCCGTCATCTGCTCCCACCCCTTCGCGGCCAACAAGGCGGTGCTGACGGCGGAGATTCCGTGGGATCTGGTCATCATCGACGAGGCCCACCGCCTGCGGAACGCCTACCGCGCCGGCCACAAGACGGGCCAGGCCCTGCGCTCCGCCCTCAACGGCCGCCCCAAGCTCCTCCTCACCGCCACCCCGCTCCAGAACGATCTGATGGAGCTCTTCGGCCTCGTCACCCTCCTGGACGAGCAGATCCTCGGCCCGGAGCACGCCTTCCGCAGCCGCTACCGGGTGGAGGCCGAGGGCGGTGGACTCCCCCAGGACGCCGTCTCCGAGCTCAAGGAGCGGCTGGCCCCGGTGGTGCAACGCACCCTCCGCCGCCAGGTGCGCGAGTACGTGCGCTACACCAACCGCCGCTCCATCGTGGAGGACTTCACCCCCCTGCCCGAGGAGCAGGATCTCTACGAGAAGGTCAGCGAGTACCTCCGCCGCTCCGAGGTGGCGGCGATCGAGCCGGGCAAGAAGACGCTCCTCACCCTCTGCTACCGCAAGCTGCTGGCCTCCTCCACCTACGCCATCGCCCCCACCCTGCGGCGCCTGGCCGACAACCTCCGCAAGCGCCTGGAGGCCGCGAAGCTGGGCCAGAAGGCCCTCGAGTTCTTCGAGCCCGAGGAGGTCCGCCAGTACGTCGAGGAGGGCGAGGAGTGGGCGGATGATCCCTCCAAGCCCGTCAGCATCCGCACCCTCGAGAACGAGATGTGGGAGCTGCAGCAGTACTCGGACCTCGCGGACTCCATCAAGGTCAACTCCAAGGGCGAGGCCCTCAGGCGCGCCCTGGATCGCACCTTCAAGGTGATGAAGGGCCAGGGCTGGCCGGAGAAGGCCCTCATCTTCACCGAGTCCAAGCGCACTCAGCAGTACCTCTTCAACCTCCTGTCGGCCAACGGCTACGCCGGGAAGATCTCCCTCCTCTCCGGAGACGGCCGCGGAGGACCCGAGGAGCGCCGCGCGCTCGTCAACGAGTTCCGCGAGAAGACGCAGATCCTCATCTGCACCGAGGCGGGCGCCGAGGGCCTCAACCTCCAGTTCTGCAACCTGGTGGTGAACTACGATCTGCCGTGGAACCCGCAGCGGGTGGAGCAGCGGATCGGCCGGTGCCACCGCTACGGCCAGCAGCGGGACGTGCTGGTCATCAACTTCCTCAACCGGCAGAACGCGGCGGACGCGCGCCTGTACGAGCTGCTGGAGAAGAAGCTCAACCTCTTCGACGGCGTGTTCGGCGCCTCGGACGAGATCCTCGGCGCGCTGGAGAGCGGCGTCGACTTCGAGCGGCGGATCCTCGACATCTACCAGTCCTGCCGCCACCCGGACGACATCAACGCCGCCTTCGACAAGCTGCGCTCGGACCTCGGGCAGCGCATCAGCAACCGCATGACGGAGGCGCGCTCGGTGTTGATGGAGCGCTTCGACGGCGAGGTGCGGCGGCGGCTGCGCATGGCGGGCTCGGTGACGAAGGAGGCGCTGGAGAAGCGCCAGCAGGGCGCGCGCGCGCTGACGGGCTCGGTGCTGGGCAAGGGCGCCGCGGGCCGGCTCCAGGTGGCGAAGGCGGCCTACGCGGTGCGCGACAGGACGCACGATGCCGTCAGCTACCTGCAGCTCGACGCCTCGGGGCTGCCCGCCCGGCTGGCCCGCATGGCCGGCAACGAGGGCTGGTGGTTCGTCTACAAGTTCGAGACGACGGGCCTGAAGCCCGAGGAGAAGATGGTGCATCTGGTGCTGCTGCTGGAGCGCGACGGCAAGGGCTACCGCGCCCTGCCCCTCTCCGACGGCGAGCACTTCGTGAAGCTGGCGGCCCGGGAGGAGCGGCGCCGGCATCCCCCGGCCGTCTCCGTCTCCCTCATGCAGGAGCAGGCCCTCATGGCGGCCAAGGAGGAGATCATCCGGCGGGCCGAGCGGCGCAACGCCCTGGAGCTGGATCTCGCCCGCGAGCGGGCGGACCGGTACGCGGAGGACTGCCTGATGGAGTCCCGCGAGGCGGTGGAGAAGGCGCGGCTGGTGTGGATGGAGGCGCGCAAGCAGGTGTGCGCGCAGGAGGATCCGTCCGAGCGCATGAAGGCGAGGGCGCACGCGGAGCGGCTGGAGCGCGACTACCGCAAGCGGCTGGCCTCCCTGCGCAACGAGGAGGAGAAGCGCTACATGGCGAAGGATCGGCAGGTGGCCGATCTGGCGCAGAAGGCGAAGGTGACGGAGAAGCGCTCCCTCATCGCCTCCGCCTACTTCTGGCTCTCCTGAGCCTCCAGGGGCCGCAACCGCACCCAGGTCGCGCCCCACCCTCCGTCCACCTCGGTGGCGGACCGGAAGGACTCCACTTCGGGCAGCTTCGGCAGCAGCGCCTGCACGGTGCGCCGCAGCGCCCCGGTCCCCTTGCCGTGGATGATGCGCACGTCCAGGACGCCCTCCTGGCGGCAGGCCCACAAGTACTCGGTGACTACGTCCTTCACGTCCCGCGGCCGGAAGAGGTGCAGATCCAGGATCCCATCCAGCGGAAGCTCCACCGGGGCCTCGGGATCGAACGCCTCCTCGTCCGGCCCCTCAGGGCTGGCCACCAGCGGACCCCGGCTGCTGATGCTCGGCCTCCTGGCGGTGGCGCTCGTGCGCATGGCGAAACTCACTCTCCAGGGTGGAGATTTCGTTTCGCAGGGCGGAGAAATGTTTACGCACGTCTTCCCAGGTGCTTCCCGCTTGCCGGCGTTCCTCTTCTCTCTCGACCGCGGCGCCCGCTCCTCCCGCCGTCGTCATTCGAGCAACCAACGCTGCAACCAGGACCGATCTCATGATCGCCCCTCCTAGCAAGCCGTATGCACAACCCGATGGGTGCCCATTGTGCCACATGACACCCGAGGTACGTCTACCCCTGGATCTGATTATTCCATTATCACGGTACTTCCACACGAGAGACGACGCATGAGGCGAGGCGAAGGGCGGAGAGAGGAGCGCTGCCCTCGGCCTTGTTGTTGAGGGTGACGAAGGCGGGCCGGCCGGCGCGGAGGGCGACGACGCAGACGCGAGCGATGGCCTCGCGGGTGCTGGGGTCCTCCTCCACCAGCCGGTTGAAGGGGAAGTAGCGCCTGCGAGCCTCCTCGTATTCGAGGCCAGGGGGGAGCATCCACCGCACCACCAGGGCCCGGGAGCGCGAGGCGCGGGTGAGGACGGCCTGCCGCTCGACGGGAGGCATGTCCCTCCAGACGGCCAGGACCGGGCAGGCGTCGACGTCCGCGAGCGCCTGGGCGAAGGCGTCGGTGAGGAGGGCTTCGTTGCGCACCTCCACCGCGTAGAGGGGGCCGCGGGGAAGCGAGGAGAGGAAGGCGTGCAGGCGCTCGGCGAAGACCTCGGGGCCGCCCAGTTCCCGAGGATCCTGCGGCGGGAACTGGAAGACGAGCGGCCCGGCCTTCTCGCCCAGGCCCTCGACGAAGGGGGCGACCACGGCGTCGCGCGCGTAGGAGGCCTCGAGGAAGCGCGAGTTGGGCTGACCGCGGACGTTCCGATAGCGCGGGTGGAGGGGCCAGCGGGCCAGGGTGCAGGCCTCATGCGCCTTGACGAGGAAGCGGAAGCCAGGAGGCACCTGGGCGGCGTACCCGGCGAAGGTGGCGGCGGAGACGGGGCCGTAGAAGGTGCGGTCCACGCCCACGGTGCGCAGCACGGGGTGCTGGCCATAGGCGGCGAGTCCCTCGCGGGAGAGGCGAACCGAGGTGGCCTCGCGATCGTAGACGAGCCCGTTCCACCCCGGGAATGTCCAGGAGGAGGTGCCCAGGAAGAGGCCCTGGGGGAGTCGCGTCCCGAGCGCCCTCACCTCCTCGGGCACCTCTGCGGGCCCGATGGATTCGGGGCGAGCGCTGGGCGCTCCGGTGAAGAGATCGAGCTGGTGGTCACGTTCAGGCACACTACCATGAGTAACCCTGGACGCCCCAACTTACAAGGTCATTCACCGATATCTCACGCGAGAGCGGTTGACCTGGCGAAACATGGAGCGGACTCACCCGCCCAGCGCTACGAGGGAACCTGCGGCAAGGGCCTCAGTAGCCCGGCCTCGATCCAGCCCTTCCTGGATGTGGGCAGCCTGGGCGACGTGCTCCGGGTTGGAGGCGGTGAATCACTCGGGGGTGAGGACAGAGATGAGAGGCGCGTGAGGGGGCACCAGGGAGCGGCACCACCTGGCAAACTCGACGCAGTCCAGCAGCTCACCGACGAAGGCGATGTAACTCCCTTCTCGGTCGAGCGCCCCATCCACGCGAAAGCGCTCCAAGGGCACGCGGAACTCCAATGAGTAGTTATCGTCCGGGTCGGTGATCCACTCCACCTGAGCATCCGGCCACTTATCGGTCAGCAAGCGCGCGAACTCAGGCAGCCCAAAGAGCTCCTTGACCTTGCTCATGACGAAGTACTTCATGCCAATACCTCTTGGTATTGGCGCGAAGGTATCATCAGGCAACAACTCCCCGATCCTTGGGCATGAACACCTGGAGCACCACGCCCAACATCATCACCAGCGCACAACCAATGACGTTGTACCAGAGGTAGCCGATCTCGGTGAGCACGAAGAGGGTGAGCACCGTGCCCTGCGAGATCAGCGCGGCGAAGAAGACCGCATGTCCCTGCACGCGCCGGACGAAGAAGGCCATGAGGAAGATGCCCAGCACCGTGCCGTAGAACAGCGAGCCGAGGATGTTCACCGCCTGGATGAGGTTGTCCAGCAGCGAGGCGAAGGTGGCAAAGGCGAGCGCCACCAGGCCCCAGAAGACGGTGAACAGCTTGGAAGCCACCAGCACGTGGCGATCCGAGGCGTCCCTGCGGAACACCCGCCGGTAGAAGTCGATGGTGGTCGTCGCCCCCAGCGCATTGAGCTCGCTGGCGGTGGAGCTCATGGCCGCCGCGAGGATGACGGCGATGAGCAGCCCGAAGAGGCCAGCCGGCAGCCACTGCTTGATGAAGGTGATGAAGATGTAGTCCGAGTCCTTGGTCTCGGCCCCCGGCAGGGCGCGAGACACCAGGGACTTCGCCTCCTTGCGCACGGCCTCCGCCTGTCGGGCCTCGGCCCGAAGCTGCTCGCGCGCACTCGCCTCCTCCGCCCCACCCTGCTCCCGAACCGACAGGTAGCGCTCCACCGCGACGCGCTTGTCCGCCTGTACCTGCTCCCACCGGGACTCCAGCGCGCTCAGCTCGCCCGCCTGCGCAGTGGCCTGCACCCTCCCTCGCAGCGACTCGTTGAAGAGCAGCGGCGGCGCGGTGAACTGGTAGAAGGCGAAGACGAGGATCCCCACGAAGAGGATCATGAACTGCATGGGAATCTTCAGCACCCCGTTGAACAGCAGCCCCAGACGGCTCTCCGTGATCGAGCGCCCCGTCAGGTAGCGCCCCACCTGGGACTGGTCCGTGCCGAAGTAGGACAGAGCCAGGAACAAACCCCCGGTGATGCCGGACCAGAAGTTGTAGCGATCCTCCAGATTGAACTCGAAGCTGACCACCTTCATCCGGTCGAGCGCCCCCGCAACGGCCACCGCATCCCCCAAGGACACGTTCTCCGGCAGCCTCCACACGGTCACCGCGGCGGCAATGGCCATCCCCGAGAGGATGATCACCATCTGCTGCTTCTGTGTCTGGCTCACGGCCTTGGAGCCGCCCGACACCGTATAGAGGATGACCAGCCCGCCGATACTCACCACCGTCGGCTCCAACGGCCAGCCCAGCACCGCCGAGAGGATGATCGCCGGTGCGTAGAGCGTAATACCCGCCGCCAGCCCTCGTTGGATGAGGAAGAGGAACGCCCCCAGCAACCGCGTCTTCAAGTCGAACCGCGACTCCAGATACTCATACGCGGTGTACACCTTGAGCCGGTAGTAGATGGGCACGAAGACGGCGCTGACGATGATCATCGCGATCGGCAGTCCAAAGTAGAACTGCACGAAGCGCATGCCGTCTTCGTACGCCTGGCCAGGCACGGACAGGAAGGTGACGGCGCTCGCCTGGGTAGCCATGACCGACAGGCCGATGGTGACCCAGCTCATCTCATAGCCGCCGCGCAGATAGCTCTCGGTGGTGCTCGCACCACGCGTGCGCCACAAGCCCCAGCCCACGATGGAGCTCGTCGTCCCGACGAGGACCAGCCAGTCCAATGGTGTCACGAGTAGATCCGGGTGATCGCCCCGAACAGGGCGATGAGGAGGGCGAGCGTGCCCAGCAGCAGGAGATAGATGTTGCGCCAGGAGCCGAGGATCGGCGGCGCATCATCCATTTCGGGTCGCGGCTCGGGAGGGTTTGTCATTGGGCGAGCAGGTTGGCGAGCAGCCGGTAGGCACCGGGCACACCCGCGGGGAGCTGACGGAAGAAGGCGAGGCCCGTGTACACGAAGGTGCCCTTGCCATGGCGGGCCACGAGCAATCCTCCCTGAAGCGGCTCCTCGCCCTTGTCACTCATGGAGAACACGGGCCGGTAGCGCTCGTCCCACTTGGAGGCGAAGTAGAGCCCGCGCTCCTGGACCCAACCATCGAAGTCCGCGGCGGTGAGACGGTTGGGCGCGCGCAGCAGCGGCTCCTCGGCGGACACCGGCGTCATCACCGCCGCCTCGTTCGTCACCCGCCCTCGACCCAGCTCGAAGGGATAGGGACCCAGCTCGGCCGTGAGCGGCCCCACACGGCTCTGCGTGTTGTACTGGATGATCAGCCGCCCTCCCCTCTCGACGTACCGCATCAGCCGCTCGCGGTGGAGCGCCAGACGCGGGTTGGCGTTGAAGGCGCGCACCCCCACCAGGATGGCCTCGTAGCGCTCGAGCTTCTCGTCGGCCAGGCGATCCTCGGGCAGCAGCGTCACCTCGTACCCCACGGCGGCGAGGCTCTCGGCCACCAGATCTCCCGGCCCGGGGATGTAGCCGAGGCGCTTCACCTTCGTCACCAGAGGGAAGCTCACCAGCAGCGCCTCGGAGGACTCGCGCACCGTCTGCGGAGGAATGTGCTCATGAGTCACGGTTCGCACGCGCCACGACTCGGAGCGGCCTCCGCTCTCCACCATGACGCGCATCCGGCCCTGCTCGCTCGCGCCCCGGGGCGGCGTCACCTGGAAGCGCACCGTGCGCTCATCTCCGCGCGCCGCGAGCTGGAAGGACACCTCGGCCGGCTCGGAGCGCCAGCCCTTGGGCAGTTCCAGCCGCACCCGGCCCGAGGCCTCGGCCTTCCCCGCCGCCAGCACCACCGACACGGCTGCCGGCGCGCCGTTGGGGAACATCACCACCTCCCGCTCCAACGTCGCCGTCACCGCCGGGGCCACCTCGAAGGCGCGGTACAGCTCGCCGCGCACCGGATCCGTCCACGCGTGTACCACCGGCCGCGTCACGGTGAAGCGCCGGCCTCCCACCGCGTAGACGAAGCGCACCACCAGCGAGGGAGAACCCTCGGGCCGACCAATCAGCGCGCGCTCCCGCACCGCGTAGCGCCCCCCCACGGCGGGCTCGCGGAGCCAGTAGGGCGTCGAGGGCGGCGCATCCTCCGGGAGCCTGAGCTTCCGTGACAGCTTGTAGGGCTGACGCTCGCGCAGCCCGGTGCCCACCGCCACGGACTCGCCATCCGGAAGGGTGACACTCACCCGCTCCACCTCGGCCGGCGAGCGGTTGAGTCCCACCACCTCCAACTTCACCTCACTGCCCGGAGTGGCCGAGGCCTCCCCCGCGCGCACCTCGAGGAACAGGCCCGCGCACGCAGCCACCAGCTCCTCCGTCTCGCGCAGCTTGAGCGCCTTCCACGGGTTGTCGTCCGGCAGCGCGGAGAGCGCCTCGTGTACGCGCAACAGCGCGGGAATGCTGCGATGGGGCGCGCGCGCGTCGAACCCGCTCTCGGCCTCCTCCACGGCCCGGACGAGCTTCTCGGTCCCCTTCCACCGCCGCCACGAGAACTCCAGCCCCTCGAAGGGCTCCGTCTTCGGATGCGTACCGGCCAGGGGCTCGAAGTACTCCAGCCGCGACTCGCGATCCGCCGGCACGCCGAAGCCCTGACTCTTGTGCTGACTGCGGCTCTCCGCGGCGATCTCCCCCCACGAGCGCCCCAGCAGCGGCGCATAGCCCCCCACGTCCACCTTCAGGTAGGCGGACATGTCGGCATCCGGCTTCATGTTCCAGGTGGAGACGTTGAAGAGCAGCCGCTCCGCCTTCCACGGCCCCACCTCCTCGAGCTGCTCGGGGAAGCGCTTCGGATCGGCCGCGGCCTCGAAGGCCTCCGCCGCGAGCAGGGCCGAGGCGGTGTGGTGGCCATGGTTTGGCGGCCGGGTGCTGAATCGAGTGACGATGACATCCGGCTTGAAGCGCCGGATGGCGAGCACCACGTCCGCCAGCACCTCCTCGTGGCCCCAGACGCGCAGTGTCTCCTCGGCACTCTTGGAGTAGCCGAAGTCCCGCGCGCGGGTGAAGAACTGCTCGGCCCCGTCGATGCGGCGTGCCGCCAGCAGCTCCTGCGTGCGGAGCAACCCGAGCAGTTCGGCCTGCTCGGTGCCGATGAGGTTCTGCCCTCCGTCACCGCGCGTCATGGAGAGGTACCCCGTGCGCAGGCCTCGCTCCCCCACCATCCACGCCAGCAGCCGAGTGTTCTCGTCGTCCGGGTGGGCCGCCACGTAGAGGACGTTCCCGACGACTCCGAGCCGCCGCAGCCCCACGGCGATCTCCCCTGCATGAGGCTGCCGAGGCGCCTGCCCGAGCGCGGTCGACCAGGCACCGAGGCTCATGGCCAGCGCCGTCCCAACAATCAGCAGATTTCGCATCCGGGCGTTAGCGTAACAACGCCGCGCCGGCTCGCGCATCCCTTTGTGGCACCTCCTGCTCCTGCTATGACCTCTCTCGTGACGTCCTCGTTCTCGGTGGCCTGGCTTCGCGGCGATCCGCGAGCGCTCGAACTCCTCCCCGACCGCTTCCGTCACCGGACGGCTCGCGCGGAGGCAGTCTCCACCGCCGCTTCGCGCACGGTGGAATCTTCTCTCCACGACGCGCTCCTCGCCCAGAATGCGCGCCTCGCCGCGAGCCCCGCCCGCGATCGCAACCTGGCGCTGCTCGCACGCCCCGGCACCGTCGCCGTGGTGACCGGCCAGCAGGTGGGCCTCTTCCTCGGACCGCTCTTCACCCTCTACAAGGCCGCCTCCGCCATCGTCACCGCGCGTGCTCTCGCCGAAGAGACAGGCAGGCCCTGCGTCCCTGTCTTCTGGCTGCAGACCGAGGACCACGATCTTCCTGAGATCGACCACTGCTACCTCCCGAGCGAGATGGGAGAGCCGCTACGCGTGGCACTCGAGCTGCCGGATGCGGCGACCTCCCGAGTCCCCGTCGCCCACCGCCGTCTGGGAGAGAGTGTCACCGCCGCGCTCGCCGCGCTCCGTACGGAGCTGGAGGCTCAGCCCCACGCCAGCGAGCACCTGGAGCTGCTCGAGCGCGCCTACCGTCCGGAAGCCACCCTGGCGGAGGCCTTCGCCGAGGTGCTCGCAGCTGTGTTCGCCGACGAGGGGCTGGTCCTGCTCGATCCGCGAGACGCACGCCTGGCGCCGCTCGCCGCGCCCGTCCACCGCGGAGCCCTCGATGAGGCCGGACCCATGGCCGCCCGGCTCACCGACCGGGGCGATGCGCTCGCGGCCGCCGGCTTCTCCGAGCAGGTCCACATCCGCCCCGGCTCGCCGCTCAGCTTCTTCTCACCCGAGGGCCCCGAGGGGCCTCGCTACCGGCTGGCGCCCGGCACCACTCCGGACACCTGGAGCCTCGTGGGCCACCCGGAGGGCATCTCCGTGAGCCACGCGGAGCTGCGCGCCTGGCTCGAGCGCGAGCCACTGCGCTTCACCACCTCGGCCCTGCTGCGCCCTCTCCTCCAGGACACCTGGCTGCCCACGGCCGCCTACGTGGGAGGCCCGGGAGAGCTCGCCTACTTCGCCCAGCTCGCGCCGCTCTACGCGCACATGGGGCTACCCATGCCGCTGCTCGTGCCTCGCGCCCGCTTCCGGGTGCTCGACGACCGCGCGCACCGTCTGCTTCGCAAGCTCGGCCTGTCCGCGGATGACGCGAGCGCGCCGCGAGAGGAGCTGCTCGCCCGTCTCTCCGGAGAG
>QKJM01000281.1 GCA_003249315.1 Archangium sp. | reverse complement strand
GCGGCGGGGGCGTGACGGGGGCGGCGGCGGTGACGATGATGGCGTCGAAGGGGGCCGCCTGGGCCCATCCCAGGGTGCCGTCACCGATCACGAAGTGGATGTTGGTCATCCCCAGCGCCGCCAGTACGTCGCGCGCCCTCGACTGGAGCGCTTCGTGGCGCTCGATGGTCACGACCTCCCGGGCGAGCACGGAGAGGATGGCGGTCTGGTACCCCGAGCCCGTGCCCAGCTCCAGGACGCGCTCGGCGCCGGTGAGGCTCAACAGCTCGGTCATCATGGCGACCATGATGGGCTGGGAGATGGTCTGCCCTTCGCCGATGGGGAGGGGAAAGTCCCCATAAGCGCGCTCCCGGAGGGGGGCGGGGACGAAGAGGTGACGCGGGACCGTCCCAAACACCTCAAGGAGGGCAGGATCGTCCACGCCGCGTCGTCGGAGCTGGTGTTCCACCATCTTGGCTCGGGCCGACTCGAGGTTGTGTTCCATATCGAGAGGATAGTTGAAGCAGAACAGAGCGCAAGGGTTTTGGGACGGACCCTGGTGGATGGCATGTGGCGGCGGGGACGGGGAGTGACTATCTGGCCTGCCAGATGGACTCGGTGCCACCGGGAGGGGTCACGAAGAGCTGCAGGGCGATCTCCACGGCGGGGCCCTGGAAGTACTCCACGACGATGGTGTGGGACCCGGCGGTGAGGTTCACGGAGCCGCTGGCGTCGCTGGGCGCGTGCACCCCGTCGTTGTCGATCACGAGTCTGCCGTCGATGTAGAGCTTGGAGCCGTCGTCGCTCATGAGCCGAAAGGAGTAGGTGCCGGCGGCGGTGACGGTGAATTTGCCCGTGTAGCGCAGGGCGAACCACTCGAAGCGGTTGGTCACGCCCGGGAACCCTTCCTTGAAGTTGCGGGCGGGGATGTTCAGGGACCTGGTGTAGACGCTGCCGACGCTGGTGAGGGTGGAGAAGTCGGGCAGCTTGGACGTGTTGGTGGGGAGGTAGTAGATGTCGCCCTTGAGGGCGCCTGGGATGGGTTTGGCGGAGCCGAAGACCGGTGTTTTAGCCGTGGCTGGAGCGGTAGCGGGGGCGTCCGCGGGGTCGGCGGCCGGCGGGGGAGGCTGCTCGGCGGGAGCCGGCTGCTGGGGGGGTGGATTCGCACCCGGGGTCGAGTGCAGCCCGGCGAGCTCGGGATCCATGCAGTTTGTGAGGGTGAGAGCAACAAATATATAAAGAGCTGTTTTCATCGCGTTCTCCTGTCTCCGGCGGCTGTGCCGGTCGCGCAGAACTGCCATGAACGGAGGAGTTCGTCAAACAGGAAAGTGTGTTTGTAAATATTTGAGGAAGTTCTTGAGGATAGGGTCCGTAATTGGGGACCTGCGGGGGTTGAGGCGCGCTTCGATCCGCCGGGGATCAGTGTTCAGGGGGGATTTCACGGGAGACGGGCGCGACGGGTCCCACCCTCCAGATCTCTTCGGCGTACTGGGAGATGGTGCGGTCCGAGGAGAACTTGCCCATGCGGGCGACGTTGAGCACGGCCATGCGGCTCCAGTACTCGGGGTCGCGGTACGCCTGCGCGACCTCGCGCTGACAGCTCAGGTAGGAGGGAAAGTCCCGCAGCACCAGGTAATAGTCGCCGCCGTCCAGCAGGGAGTCGATGATGGGGCGGAAGAGGTCCGGCTCATCGGGGCTGAATTCTCCGGAGGCGATCATGTCGAGCACCCCGCGCAGCTCTTCGTTGTTCTCGTAGCAGTCACGGGGGCGGTAGCCCACGCCTCTCAGGTGGCGGACCTCGTCGGTGCGCAGCCCGAAGATGAAGATGTTGTCGTCGCCCACCTCCTCGCGGATCTCCACGTTGGCCCCGTCGAGGGTGCCGATGGTGAGGGCGCCGTTCATGGAGAGCTTCATGTTGCCGGTGCCCGAGGCCTCCATGCCCGCCGTGGAGATCTGCTCCGAGAGGTCGGCGGCGGGGATGATCTTCTGGGCCAGCGAGACGGAGTAGTTCTCCAGGAAGACCACCTTGAGCAGGTCTTCGGCGGCTGGATCGCTGTTGACCCGGTCGGCCACCGCGTTGATGAGCTGGATGATGAGCTTGGCCGTGCGGTAGGCCGGGGCGGCCTTGGCGCCGAAGATGAAGGTGCGGGGGACCATCTCTTCGGTGTCCCTGTTCCGGATGCGGCGGTAGAGCGCCACGATGTGGAGCACGTTGAGCAGCTGGCGTTTGTACTCGTGCAGGCGTTTGACCTGGACATCGAAGATGGAGTCGGGTTTCACCCGGATCCCCGTGCGGGCCTTGATGAGGGCCGCCAGCTCCTTCTTGTTGGACTGCTTCACCTCGCGGAAGGCGGCCCGGAAGGCCGGATCTTCGGCCAGCGGCTCCAGCTCGCGCAGGCGGGCGAGGTCCGTCACCCAGCCCTCGCCGATGTGTTCGTCGATAAGGGTCGACAGGCGCGGGTTGCTCAGCCTGATCCAGCGCCGTGGTGTTACGCCGTTGGTCTTGTTGTTGAACTTGCCCGGCCACAGGCGGTAGAAGTCGGCGAAGGTCTTCTCCTTGATGATCTCGCTGTGCAGCGCCGCAACGCCGTTGACGGAGTGGGATCCCACGATGGCCAGATGGGCCATGCGGATGGATTTGACCGGCCCTTCAGCTATGAGGGAGAGGCGGCCGAGGAGGTCCGGTTCGTCGGGGAAGGCCAGGCGCACGTCCGAGAGGAAGCGCTGGTTGATCTCGTAGATGATCTCGAGATGGCGCGGGAGGAGCCGCTCGAACATGGGCACGGGCCAGGTCTCCAGGGCCTCGGGGAGGATGGTATGGTTGGTGTACGCGCAGGTGCGTGTGCAGATGTCGAAGGCCTCCTCCCAATGGAAGCCGTGCTTGTCAACGAGCTGGCGCATGAGCTCGGGGACCGCCAGGGCCGGGTGGGTGTCGTTGAGCTGGATGGCCACCTTCTCGGGGAGGTGCTGCAGGTCGTCGTTCTTGACGAAGAAGCGGCGCAGGATGTCCTTGATGGTGGCCGCCACGAAGAAGTACTCCTGCTTGAGGCGCAGCTCGCGGCCCGCCTCGCGCTCGTCGGCCGGGTAGAGGACCTTGGAGATGTTCTCGTCGCGGATCTTCTCCTCCACGGCCCGCATGTAGTCTCCCTCGTTGAAGAACTCCAGGGAGAAGTCGTCGAGGGTGCGGGCGGACCACAGCCGCATGGTGTTGACGGTGCTGTTGCCGTATCCGGGGACGGGGGTGTCGTAGGCCACGGCCACCACGCGGTCGCCCGGGACCCAGCGGCAGGTGAGGCGCCCGCTGGAGTCCACGTAGTGTTCCACCTGGCCTCCGAAGCTCACGGGGTAACTGAATTCGGGACGCACCAGCTCCCAGGGGTTGCCGAACCGCAGCCAGTGGTCGGGCTTCTCCACCTGCCTGCCGTTCTCGAAGCGCTGATCGAAGATGCCGTACTCGTAGCGGATACCGTATCCATCGGCGGGGAGCCCGAGCGTGGCCATGGAGTCCAGGAAGCAGGCCGCCAGGCGCCCCAGGCCGCCGTTGCCCAGGCCCGCGTCGGGCTCGAGCTCACGCAGCTCCTCCAGGTCGTACCCCAGCTCCTCGAGGGCCCTGGCCGCATCGTCGCGGATGCCCAGGTTCACCAGGCTGTTGCCCAGGGTGCGTCCCATGAGGTACTCCAGCGACAGGTAGTACACCCGCTTCACGTTGTCCTCGTAATAGGTGTTCATGGTGTCGTTCCACCGCTCCATGAGCCGGTCCCGGATGGCGTGGGCCATGCTCTGGTACAGGTCGTGGCGGGTGGCGATGTGGCGGTTCTTGCCTCGGGAGAACTCCAGGTGGTTGGCGAAGGAGCGCTGCAGCGACTCGGGATCGCTCTTGAGGTAGGACTCCTCCATCATCTTCCACAGCTTCTCGTGGGCGGCCTGGCGCTCGGGGTCCTCGAGGGTGCGGGTCGGTGCGGGGGCGAGGATCCCTGCCTCGGTGGTGTCGGCGGGCTTTTTCGTCATGGAGTACCTCCGGTGCGATCCGTGGGCGCGGTCGTGTCGTGTGGCGCCATCCTACCACCACCTTCCCCAGGTGATCCATAGATTTTTTTATGCGTGCCCCATGACGAACCGGCTCAAAAGATGAAGCCGAGGCCCGCGCT
>QKJM01000274.1 GCA_003249315.1 Archangium sp. | reverse complement strand
CTTGCCGAAGCGCTCCGCCACTGCCTCCAACTCCGCCAGCGTCCTCGCCTCCCGCACCTCCTCGTACAGCCTCAGGCACGCCTGCCCCAGGTTGCGCATCTCCACCACCCCGAAGGCCAGCACCAGTCCTACCGTTACCGCTGCCGCCGCTGACTTCGAAAGCAGCGGCTCCGGCACCGCCCACGCGAGGAAGTACACCACCACCGACGTGGAGAGCCCCGCCAGGAAGAGCGGGTCCGCGAACAGCTCCTCCGCCGCCTCGCGTGCGCCCGGCTTCATGTACCGCGTCGACAGCTTCAGCGCCTGGGCCAGTCGGCTCCTCCCCGGCGACAGCGGCAACTCCCTCCCCTCCGGCTCCCCGTACCGGGAGAGGTACGCCTCGCGCATCCGCGACTCCCACTCGCTCTCGGAGCGGCCTCGCACCGCCGTCGAGACCAGCGCGCCACCTCCCCAGGAGAATCGCCGGCCGGAGCGCACCGGGCCGAAGTCCCTCCGGAAGGACTCCAGCACCTCCCTCGCCACCTCCACCGTCAGCCGCTCCAGCTCCGGCGCACGCTCCAGCGGCTCAAAGGTGAGTGCCAGCCCTCCTCCCTGCAACTCGCGCACCTCCACCGCCCCGTCTGGCGCACGCGGAGTCGACGCCGCTACCTCCTTCGCTCCCAGCAACGAGGACACCAGCAGCACCATCACGAAATGGACACGGACGAGCTCTCGCGGGGACATGCGAACTCCTCATACCTCACTCCCGCCTCCGCCCACGCCACGGCGTTCAGCCGCCGCACGCGGCGCACGGGCGCGAGAATGAGGGCCTGGAAGCGGCGTTCGTCGCTGGCGGGCATGAGTCCCCCGCGTCTCGGCCAGCCGGGGCCTTCTCCACAAACAGGCCGGGGTGGCGGGAGTACTTCACCTCGCGTCCATCACCCCTCCTCCGCCGAGCCCTCCTCCGCCCCCTCTCCTCCTCAAGGACATCCAGCCCAGACAGATTTATACAAAAACATCACAATCATGCAAGCACATCTGATTCTCCAACATTCCAAGAAAACCGGGCACCTCTTGACAAATGGTATCTATCGGACATATAGGCACGCCTCACGAGCCATACTCCCAGCGAAAGACAAACTCCTACGAACCCTTCCGCGCACGCCCTGACGCGAGCGCGATGCTGGTTTGTCGAGCCTGTTTCATGATGCGGCTGTCCAAGCCCATGGCGAACGAAAAGCATCACACCCGGGGTACTGAACTTGAGCACTGACACGAAGAACTTTGCACTCTCCGAGAGCGAGCTGGCGGACTTCCACGAGCGAGGCTACGCGGGCCCCTTCACCCTCTATCAGCCGGAGGAGATGACGGAGACGTTCCAGCGCCTGCGTCCGAAGCTGCTCGACAGCCGCAAGGCCATCTATCGGAGCGACAAGGCCGTCTCGGGCGTGACGAACATCTCCAACTATGATCGCCACTTCGACGTCCCGTTCCTCGCGGATCACATCTGCCGGCCGGAGATCGTCGACCGGGTCGGGAGCATCCTCAGCCCCGACCTCCTGTGCTGGCGGACCGAGTTCTTCCCCAAGTACCCGGGCGACGAGGGCACGGACTGGCATCAGGCCGGCACCTTCGCCAACGTGACCAGCTCGAAGAAGCCGCAGATCGAATGGCCGGAGAGCTCCGGCGGACGGGGGACCATCACCGTCTGGACCGCCTTCACCGAGTCCAACATCGACAACGGCTGCATGCAGGTCATCCCCGGCTCTCACCGCACCATCTATTACGATGAGAGCAAGAAGATGGAGTACGACGCCAAGAGAATCAACGGCCTCGACAAGGAAGGCGTGAGGAGAGGCTTCTTCGGCTACGACTACCGCCAGCTCCAGGTGGATCCCTCGTGGCGGCCGGACGAGTCCAAGGCCGTGTCCCTGGTGCTGCGCCCCGGGCAGTTCATCATGTTCTGGTCGACCCTGCTGCACGCCTCCCACCCCCACAGTGGCAGGACGGACCAGATGCGGCTGGGCTTCGCCGCGCGCTACGTGCCGACGATGGTCAAGGTCTACCCCTACTCGACCGACCTCGACGAGTTCGGCGGCCAGGCCACCCTGGACCAGTATGGTGCCGTCCTCGTCTCGGGCGAGAACAAGTACGACCACAACAGGATCGCGACGCACACCAAGCTGGGTGAGCCCTTCAAGCGTCGCGTGTTGGCTTGAGCTTTCAAGCCGGTAGACCGAAACACCCCGGTTGAGAGAGGAGAAATCAGTTGACTACCGAGAATCAGGCGAGCGTGGAGCAGGGAGCTTCCGCCGCGACTCCTACCGAGACATGGCTGCTCTCGCAGTGGCGTGAGCTCTTCGGCACCGACGACATCGACGTCACCTCCGACTTCTTCAAGCTGGGAGGCAACTCGCTCACGGCCCTCCAACTGCTGTCGCGAGCGGACGACACCTTCGGTCCCGAGGTGCTGCTGCCGGACACGCTGTTCGACTGCGGCCAGTTGAGCCAGCTCGCCAAGGCGATCGACGCCGAGATGGCCGCGAGGAAGTCCGACTCGAGCGAGCAAGGCAAGGCATGAGCGCTGGTGCGGACGAGCTGTGGCTCCTCCGGCCGGCCCCGCGCGCGGAGGCCCGCCTGAGGTTGTTCTGCTTCCCCTACGCAGGTGGCACCCCCAATGTGTTCCGGAGCTGGGCCGAGCGCCTGCCGGAGGACATCGAGCTCATCGGCGTCAGGCTTCCCGGTCGCGACATGCGCCTCCGGGAAAAGGCCTTCACCGACTGGACGTTGTTGCTCGACGCCACCGAGGAGGCACTGCTCCCGCACTTCGACAAACCCTTCGCCTTCTTCGGGCACAGCTTCGGTGCCCGGATCGCCTTCGAGCTGACGAAACAGCTCGAGGCCAGGAAGCTGCCCCTGCCGGAGCAGCTCTTCCTGTCCGGGTGCCGCAGCCCCCACATCCCCCCGCCACAGCCCATCCTGCACGTACTCCCTCGGGAGGAGTTCTTCGAGCGCCTTCGCGTGATGAATGGCACTCCGGCCGAGGTGCTGCAGAACCAGACGCTCATGCGCATGCTCGAGCCGACCATGCGCGCGGACATGCAACTGTCCGAGCTCTGGCGCAACTCGCCACGACGGGTCCGCGTGCCCATCGCGGCGTTCAGCGGCGCGGTGGATCCGATCGATCCGCCTCCCACCATGAGTGACTGGGGGCGCTACACCTCCGCCTCCTTCTCCTTTCACGTGCTCGAGGGAGATCACTTCTTCCTGCACTCGCGGGAGGAGGAGCTGCTGGAGACCCTGTCGGCGCAGCTCCAGCGGGTGCTGGAGAACCCAGCGACCCGGACCATCCCCCAGTTGTTCGAGGAGCAGGTCCAACGCTCGCCCGACGCCGTCGCCCTCATCTACAAGGAAGAGCGGCTCACCTACCGGGAGCTGAACGAGCGCGCCAACCGGCTGGCTCACCATCTGATTCAACTGGGGTGCCAGGCGGACTCCCTGGTGGGACTCTGCGTCGAGCGGGGCTTCGACCTCGTCACCGGGATGCTGGCGATCCTCAAGGCCGGCGGCGCCTACCTCCCGTTGGATGCGGGTTACCCCCAGGAGCGGCTGACCCACATGATGACGGAGGCGGACGTGCGGGTGCTGGTCACCCAGCAGCGCTTCCTGAAGGCACTGCCAACCCAGGACGTCCGCGTCGTCGTCGTGGACGAGGGCGGGAGCGCGTTCGCGGACCAGAGCGTGGAGAACCCTCCGCCCAGATGCCAGGCGCAGAACCTGGCCTATGTGAACTACACCTCGGGCTCGACGGGCCTGCCCAAGGGGGTGGAGACACCCCACCGCGGCGTCACCCGCCTGTTGTTCGGCGGTGGCTTTGCGCGCATCGACTCGACGCGGACCTTCCTGCAGCTCGCGCCGGTCAGCTTCGATGCCGCGACCTTCGAGGTGTGGGGACCCCTCCTGCACGGAGGCCGGTGCGTCCTCTTCGAGGAGAAGCTGCCAAGGCTGCAGAAAGTGGCGGCCTCCATCGAGAAGAACGGCGTCACCACGCTGTTCCTCACCACGGCCCTCTTCAACACCATCATCGACGAGAACCCCAAGCTCCTGGCCCCGGTGAAGCAGGTGCTGACGGGGGGCGAGGCCCACTCCGTCCGTCACATGCGCCGGGCGCTGAGCGAGCTGCCCGACACGGAGATCTTCAACGTCTACGGGCCGACGGAGAGCACCACGTTCGCGACCTTCTTCCCCGTGCGCGGCGTGGAGCCCGATGCGGCGTCCATCCCCATTGGCGGCCCCATCGGCCATACCCTGCTCTACGTGCTGGACGAGCAGCTTCAGCCCGTTCCTGTCGGCGCCGTGGGCGAGCTGTACATTGGAGGCGAGGGCCTGGCGCGCGGCTACCTGCGGCAGCCGGAGCTGACCCAGCAGAAGTTCGTCAGCGACCTGCCCTTCCTGCCTCCCGGCGAGCGTCTGTACAAGACGGGTGACCTGGTCCAGTACCGCTCCGATGGCACCCTCGACTTCGCGGGCCGCGTGGATGAGCAGGTGAAGATCCACGGCTTCCGAATCGAACCGGGAGAGATCGAAGCACAGCTCATCACCCACCCCCGGGTGCGCCAGGCCTCCGTCGTCGTCCACGAGAGGACCTACTCCGACAAGAGGTTGATCGCCTTCCTGGTCGGAGAGGGGGAGCAGCCCTCCTCGCAGGCGCTGCGGACATACCTGCAGGGCAAGCTCCCGAGCTACATGGTGCCCGCGGCCTTCCACTGGCTCGAGGAGCTGCCGCTGACGCCCCATGGCAAGGTGAATCGCAAGGAGCTGGTGCGACTCGCGGAGAGCACTGGCGCCGCGAAGGCCTGATGCAATACTGATGACTTCCCACGCCGAGGAACCCCGCGGGCCTTCCTCGGGTGGCCCAGGAGGACTTCATCGATGAGCGATACCAGCAAGAAGTTGAGCAACAGCGCCCAGAGCGTCCAGGACGCGCTCTCCCGCAAGGGTCTCGCGCTCGAGGTCGTCGAGCTCTCCGCGAGCACGCGCACCGCCAATGAGGCGGCCGAGACGATCGGCTGCGAGGTGGCGCAGATCGTCAAGTCCCTCATCTTCCGGACGAAGGCGAGCCAGAAGCCGATCCTCGTGCTCGCCAGCGGGGTGAACCGCGTGAACGAGAAGGCCATCACCGCCCTCGTGGGAGAGAAGATCGGCAAGGCGGATGCGGACTTCACCCGCGAGGTGACGGGCTTCGTCATCGGCGGCGTCCCGCCCGTGGGGCACAAGCAGGAGATCGACACGTACATCGACGAAGACCTGCTCAAGTTCGACGTGCTGTGGGCCGCCGCCGGCACCCCCAACGCCGTCTTCCGCCTGGGCTCCGCGGACCTCCAGGGCCTCACGAACGGAAGAGTCGTCTCCATCAAGTGAAGCAGCTCGTACGATCCCCTGGAGACATCGCGAATGCAGTCGTCCTACTTCACCGCCGAGCACCAGCAGTTTCGAAAGAGCGTACGCGAGTTCCTCGCCGCGGAGGTCCTTCCCTTCGCGGATGAGTGGGAGCGCCGCCGCTGCATCCCCAAGGAGCTCTGGGGCAAGATGGGGCGCGCGGGCCTGCTGGGGCTACATCACTCCAAGGCCGTCGGCGGCGCCGAGAAGGACTTCTTCCACTCCGTGGTCCTGCTCGAGGAGCTGGGGCGCACGGGCTACGCGGGCTTCCGGGTCGCGGTCGGCGTACACTCCTACATGGCGACGAGCTACCTGGCCCAGGCCGGCAGCAAGGAGCTCAAGCAGAAGTACCTCGCCGCGGCGGTCTCGGGTGAGAAGGTGAGCGCCCTCGCCATCACCGAGCCGGAGGCCGGGTCGGATCTCAACCGGCTGCGGACCACCGCCGTCCTCGACGGCGACAGCTACGTCATCAACGGGAAGAAGAAGTTCGTCGCCAATGGCACGACCGCGGACTTCATCGTCCTCGCCGTCAAGACGACCCCGGCGGCGTCGGCGGCCAGGAAGGGGGCGAGCGGGGTGTCGATGCTCATCGTCGACACGGAGACCGCGGGGCTGAGCGCGAAGCGGCTGGAGACGCTGGGCTGGCATTGCTCGGACACGTCGGAGCTCGAGTTCAACGACGTGCGGGTGCCCGCCAGCAACATCATCGGCACCGCCAACCAGGGCTTCATCTACATCATGCAGTGCATGCAGCTCGAGCGCCTGGCGGCCGGCCTCCTGGCCCTCGGAGGGGTGGATCGCTGCCTCGAGCTGACCTGGCGGTACATGGCCGAGCGCCCGCTCTTCGACAGCACGCTCAGCAAGCTCCAGTCCGTCCGGCACCGCATGGCCGAGCTGGTGACCGAGGCGGAGGCCACGCGCCACCTCGCCTATCACGCCGCGTGGTTGCACGAGCGGGGCTCGCTCCCCATCGCCGAGTGCTCCATGGTCAAGCTCAAGGCGACGGAGCTGGCCAATCGCGCCGCACACGAGTGCATGCAGTTCCACGGCGCCCACGGCTACCAGGAGGCGAGCCCCATCGCCCGCATCTACCGGGACGTCCAGGCGGCCACCATCGCTGGCGGCGCGAGCGAGGTCATGCGCGACATCATCGCTCAAATCACCCTCGATGAGGCCGGCTGGAGACGACGGAACTTCTAGCGGGCGGGGCTTCCCCCGCCCAGGGCGGCGATGAGCCAGGAACCTACAGGTTCATCCCCTCCGCCTCCTCGTAGTGGTCGTGGTGGTCCCTGAAGTAGCCATACTGCCGCAGGAGCTCCCGCGAGAGCCGCGGGTCGTGCTTGAACGAGCTCCGCCCGTGCAGCCAGAAGTTGTTGTTCAGGATGATCATGCTGCCGACGGGGAGCTTGCTCGCCGTGATGGCGGGACTGGTCTCGAGCGAGTCCTGCAGCTCCTTGATGAAGAGGGCCTCCTCGATGGCGTCCGGCAGGAGGAACTGATCCACGAACTTGATGTGCCGCATCCCGTGCCGGAGGTTGAGCAGGCGGGATCTGGCGGGCTTCATCCCACTGACCTTGCTGAAGATTTCATGGCGACGGTCGTGCTCCAGCAGGCCGAAGGCATACTTCTTCCGGTTCATCGGGTGCCCGTGGAACTTCTCGAAGTCGGCCCAGTCGGCCAGGTGCAGGAGCCTCGACTCGCCGCCCTCTGAGTGCTCCTCGCTGAGCTTCATCATCATCAGCCAGTCCACCGGCTGGTCGAGGAACACGCCATCCGTATGCAACGTGAAGTCGGCATACGGGTTGAGGATCTGAATCTCCGGGTTCTCCGCGTGGACGACACGGGTGATGCCATAGAACCTGCCGCCGGGCTCGGGGATGGGCCGGTTGATGAGGTGGGAGACGGCCGCGGACAGCCGGATGTAGTCCTGCTTCGTCCGGCCCTCGCCGAAGTGAAGCTGGACACACCCCGTCTCGTAGTCCTGGAGGGTCTGGTTCAAGGAGCCCTGGAGGCGGTTCTCGCAGAGCCGGTCCAGGAGGCCCGCGGCGAGGAAGCGCTTGAAGGGAACGAACTCCAGGCCGTTGACGGTGATGTCCTTCGAGAACTCCAGGAAGGCACCAACCGCTGCCTCCTGGAAGTGGAAGTCCACGACTCGCGTTGCGGGGTTCCGCTGGAGCTTCACGGGTTCCATCATGAGGCTTCTCCTTTGAGGGCGGCGGCCCGGGCCGGCGGGCCGCTTCGCTGTTGTGAGTAGATTCCGAAGACCGAGAAGGCCGTCGCCAGCGCCACGCCGGTGACGGACAGCAGGGACGGCCGCAGTCGGGGATCGAAGAGCTGGAGCCCGCTCATGAAGAGCGCCTGCATCACCAGGACCGTGGCGACGACGAAGGGCTCCAGGCGCGAGATGCTGTATTGAATCATGTAGAGGGGGATGAGCACCCCGAGCACGCAGACCAGCAGGCTGACCCACGCCCGCTCCGCGTCCCAGGTGAACAGCTCCCCATCCGCGAGCAGGAAGCTCAGGAGGATGGTGCTCAGGAAGCGAACGGACATGAGCTGGCTGACGGAGAAGCCCCCACGCTCGCTCAGCTCGCGGCTGAACACCACGTAGAGCATCTGGGAGACGCCCAACAACACGGCCATGCCGATGCCCAGCAGGTTCGCGTGCCCATCCACCCGCGCGATGGCGCTCCTCCCATCGAGGATGCCATGGATGACCAGCATCAGGCTGAGCCCGATGCCCACAGAGGACAACAGGTTCCGCGGCTCCAGCGACTCCTTGCGCCCGGAGAGCAGGACTGGCAGCGCCACCGCCAGGATGGGACCGATGGCGCTGGCGATGACGGAGGCCAGCGCCGGCTCGATGAACTTCACGGCGAAGAAGAAGCCGAAGCAGCACCCGGACGTCAGCACGTTGATGAGGAGGACCCGCCCGGCATGAGCCCGACACCGCCGGAGGAAGGCCCGGAGCTCGCCGAGCCGCCCCACGCCGAAGAACAGCGTCGCTCCCAGGTAGCTCCAGAAGAGCAGGTGGAGCGGATCCAGCTTCTGGCTCTTGGCCCCGAGGAAGACACCATTCAGGGCCACCAGGAAGATGGCGCCCACCAGGACGCCAAGGGCTTTCCAGTTCATGGTCGTCAGCGGTCCCGAGGCCCGAGAAGGTCATCGACCACGAGCCTGGCGTGCTCGATACAGATGTCGATGAAGTTGGTGATGGCGAACTCCCCCCGACAGCACGTCGCGGGCGCGTAGAAGCGCGCGGACACCGGTGACTTCGTCCTCACCCGCAGCGTCTCCCGGTGGACCGAGAAGTGCTCGAAGGCATTGAACTCGAAGATGTCACGCTTGCCGAGAGTGGGGACCAGGGGCCACCGGGACTTCAGGAGGCTCGGGCCCGTCCCCGTGGCGTTGATGACCACGTCGAAGGACTCCGGCGAGCGGCTTTCATAGGTGGCGATGAAGCGGCCGGAGCGCTCGTCATGCGTCACCGACTGGAGCCGGGCCTGTATCTCCAGACGGCGGCAGGTGAACAGCTCCAGCAACCTGCGTGCGTTCACGACGGGGAGCGCGGCGATGTACCTGAACAGCTTCTTGTAATCACTCTCCAGGAAGGACTCCCTCTCCTCGTGGCTCAAGAACGGCCAGATCGTCTCCATGCACTCGATCATGGAGACCGCCAGCTTCTGCCAGTGGGCCAGGTCACCCTGGGTCTGCTCGAAGACGCGCTGGAGCTCGCTCCTCCCGTCCTCCGAGGAGGGCTCGAGGAAGTCGTCCGGAAGGGGGCGGCCATAGACCTCCTCCAGGGCGAGGTGAAGGGCCTGAAAATAGGCCTGGAGGGGAGGCTGCCCCCGGTCCCGGATTCGCTCGAGGACTGCCTCCGGGTTCAGGGCGGTGTGATACTTGTCCATGTAGCCACGGACGGCGGGAAAGAGCCCCTCCCTCGACGCGACGGTGATTCTGTTGCGGTGCCCGGCGCTGGCCAGGACCAGCACCGCGTCGATGGCGCTCAACCGGGAGCCGACCACCAGGACCCGCGCGTTCCGGTCGATGCGCTCCCGCAGCAGGTGCTCCGGATAGGGCGAGGAGAAGTAGCCTTCGTGGCGCTCCAGGTGGGTGAAGCTCTGCGTGGGCTGGTTCCCGAGCGCGAAGACGACGTCCGTGGCGTGATAACGCTCCCCCTCGGCCGTCTCCAGCACGGACGCCTCCGGGGAGACGTGGATGTCGACGACCTCGCTGGGGATGAAGCGCAGGACGACGCCGGCCCGCTCGGCTCTCACCCGGGCGGATGCCAGCTCATCCTCCAGGTAGATTCCGAAGAGCCTCCGGGGAACGTAGGAGTCCTCCGCGATGGGGAAGAGGGCGCCGAACTCATCGGCCAGCCGCTCCTGGTTGGCCCGGCTCCAGGCGATGAAGTGGCTGTAGTCCTGGGGAAGGAGCGACATCATCCCCGCCCGGGTATTGGACAGGCTCGAGTCGGACGTCGAGGAGAAGGCGAACCCGGGACCGAACCGCTCGGCTCGCTCGAAGATGTTGATGTCGACGTTGTCGAGCCGCCTCTCCAGGATACGATCCAACAGTTGAATCACACAGGACGTGCCCACCAACCCGGCGCCAATCACGTTGATCTGCCTCCGGGAGAGCCGGTCCTCCTTCAACGTGACGAAGGGGAAGTGCTTCAGGTGCCGGAAGTCCCGCTGGAGACTCTCGAAGTCTCCGCTGTGGGCGCTGAACTTCCCCATGGTCCGCAGGTAGGAGAAGCTGCTCTCGAGCACGTTCCCCCGCTGGACGCTCAGGGAGAGCTTCAGCCGCTCCCGGGTGACGGGCCGGGCGACATCCACCACCTCGCCCAAGCGAACCGGAATGTGCCCCCAGAGGGCCGAGCGCCGGGCGGGCCTGGGAACGGAGAACTCGAGCCCCAGCTCTATCTTCAGCGCCAGGGTAATCAGATTCACCCCGGTCGCGTCCTCGTACGCGCAGCAGACGTCCAGCCCCGGCGGCCGGGCTCCGACCTCCAGGAAGACCCGCTCCCCGGAGTGGCTCTTGAAGACTTCCATGTGGGCCGCTCCGTCCCGGAGCCCCAGGGCCGCGAGGCACCGACCGCCAAACGAGGTCAGCGCCAGCGCATCGGGGTGGTGCGACGGCAGGATGATGCTGCCGATGAGCTTTCCCCGGGTGGCCTCGGCGTTGGGGAAGAAATACTCCCCACAACCAGAGAAGACAATCTCGTGCCCGCGAAGCAGGAAGTCGCAGTGGTAGAGCGTCCCCTGGATGAACTCCTCCAGCTCGAAGACGTAGTCGAAGCGCTGGACGTGCCCACGCAGGCTCCGGAAGTCCTCGAGGCTCCTGACGATGAGCACCCCGATGCTGGCCGCGGCATTGATGGGCTTGCAGACGAAGGGAAGGCCATAGGACCGGCGCAGCTCCGAGAAGTAGGAATCCACCTCGGACTCCAGGCGCCCGACGTCGAGCAGCTCGAAGCGGGGAGCTCTCAGGCCAGCCTCGAGCACCCGCTGCTTCATGACCTTCTTGTCTCGGAACGGGAGAATCCGCTCCGGCCCGGCGCCAGGAATCTCGAAGGCCTCGCGCAGCCTGCTGACCAGGTAGGTGTCGAACTCGAAGAAGGTATAGAGGTGGTACTCGTCGCTGGGACGCTGTGAGCGTTCCGCCTGGATGGCCGCAGCGGCCGAGCTGTAGCTCAACCCGGAGAGGGGGCTGTCGGGCTCCTCCTTCTCACAGAGATGGAAATGGTCGATGTGCTCGCGGACCTGCGGCGGCACCCGCTCGAGCCGTTCCGCATGCTCCAGGAGGACGATGCGAATCCTGACGCCGGACTGATACTTGAAAGAGAAGTCACAGAGCTCCAACTGGTAGGACGACACCAGGAGCAGGGTCTTCGTTTGCATGGGGAGGCCATGGTGCCCGCGGAGTCCCTCGGGGAGGCCCGAGGAGGACTCATGGCGTGGGAGCGTGGGTGGAAACGAGAGGTGATGGGTGCTGACGAGCGCGCAACTTCTCTACCACTCTCCGCGATTCAGGAAAACCCTGTGATTCAAGCAAAAATTTATAGAGAGGGCGATACCCGGGTCCTCGCCGGGGAGAGGAGCGCTCGTGGCAGGATGGCGCTCATGCACGCCTTCATCGAGCCCCCTGCCCGCATCCCCTGGTACCTGCGGCTAGGCATCTGGTTCTCCGAGCGCCTCACCGGCAAGGTGCTGCTGCCCGCCCGCCTGCTGGCCTGGTACCCCCGCGCCGCCCTCGGCTCCGGGGTGCTCGAATCCCTCATCGCCCACCGCGAGGGCCGCGTGGACGAGCGGATGCTGAAGCTCGTCCGCCTGGGGAGCTCGCTCGCCATCTCCTGCCCCTTCTGCCTCGACATGAACTCCGTCGGCTTCCAGAAGGACGGCGTCTCTCCGGAAGAGCTCGCCGCGCTCCAGGGACAGGTGGAGCTCGACGCCGTGGACAGCTTCTCCCCCGCCGAGCGGCTCGCCCTGCGCTATGCCACCGCCATCTCCCAGAGTCCCATCGCCGTCCCTCCCGAGCTGGTCCGCGAGCTGCGCAACCACTTCTCGGAGCGCGAGCTCGTGGTCCTCGCCAGCACCGTCGCCCAGGTCAACTACTGGGGCCGGCTGATTCAGGCGCTCGGCATTCCTCCCGCCGGCTTCTCCGAATCCTGCGCCGTGCCACCCCGCGCGGCTTGAGCACGGGGCGGAACCTACTCCATACGAGGGGCCCCTGGGAATGGGGGGAGCGGCCCATCAGGCATTTTTTCTCAAATCATCAGGGGGATTGACGGAGTAACCCATCCCCCATGACGATCTCACCTCAACGGCACGGCCAGTTCGGGGGGCCGTCCAACCCAGCAACGAGGTGAAGACCGAATGACGCTGAGACGGGCGTTGGTTTCGGGGTGCGCTGTCGCACTCCTCTCCGGTGAAGCAGTGGCACAGGAACAACAGGCGGAGGCGGCGAACCCTCCCACGCCGCAGCCAGCAGTCGCGGCCCAGCCGGCCTCCGGCCGCACCATCACTGGCAAGGTGCTGGACAAGCTCACCGGTGACGTCGCCCCGCTGGTGCGCGTCATCATCAAGGGCACCACCAAGGGCGTGGAAACCGAGCTCGACGGCACCTTCTCCCTCGACGTGCCAGAGGGGCCCGTCACCCTCCTCTTCTCCAGTCAGGACCACAAGGAGCGCGAAGTCACGCTCGGGGCGGAGCGCAACTCCATCACCATCTCGCTCGACGTCCTCTTCGTGGAGGAGATGGTGGTGGTGGGCCGCGCCTCCGAGGTGGCCCGCAAGCACCTGGCCAACTCGGTGGCCTCGGTGAACACCGAGGAGCTCAACCGCGCCCCCGCCTCCACCGTGGACCAGGCGCTCCAGGGCAAGGTGGCCGGCGCCTCCATCCAGAGCAACTCCGGCGCCCCCGGCGGCGGCCTGCAGCTTCGCATGCGCGGCGTCACCACCATCAACGGCTCCACCACCCCCCTCTATGTGGTGGACGGCGTCATCATCAGCGACACCGCCATCGCCTCCGGCCTCTTCGAGGTGAGCAAGTCCACGGGCGGCTCCAATCCCAACCCCACCCAGGACAACCAGGTCAACCGCATCGCGGACATCAACCCCAACGACATCGAGAGCATCGAGGTCCTCAAGGGTGCCTCCGCCGCCGCCATCTACGGCTCCAAGGCCAGCAACGGCGTGGTCATCATCACCACCAAGAAGGGCCGCGCCGGCGAGCCCCGCGTGGACATCTCCCAGCGCTTCGGCGTCTACTCCCTCTCCAACAAGCTGGGCTCCCGCAGCGTCGGCTCCCTGGAAGAGGCCGTGGCGGTGTACGGCGAGAAGGCCGCCGAGTACTACCAGCCCGGGCGCACGTTCGATCTCGAGGAGCAGCTCGCCGGCCGGCGTGATTTGTCCTATGAAACCGTGGCCAGCGTGAGCGGCATGGCGGGAGACACCCGCTACTTCGCCTCCGCCACCGTGAAGGATGACGCCGGCATCATCCAGAACACCGGCTACGAGAAGCAGTCCTTCCGCCTCAACCTGGGCCAGAAGATTGGCAAGAACATCGAGGTGAATGTCACCTCCAACCTGCTCCACACGACGAGCCAGCGCGGCCTCACCAACAACGACAACAACAACGTCTCGTACTACATGGTGTTGTCGGGCACGCCCAACTTCTTCGATCTGCGGGCGAACCAGGACGGCACCTTCCCCTACAACCCCTTCCTGTCCAACGGCTCCAACCCGCTGCAGACCGCCGCCCTCATGCGCAACGACGAGGACGTGTGGCGTCTGATGGGCTCGGCCGACGCGGTGTGGAGCGCCTACAAGAGCGACACCCAGAGCTTCAAGGTGCTCGCCAACGTGGGCGTGGACCGCTTCCAGCAGAAGAACGAGCTGAACTTCTCGCCCGAGCTCCACTTCGAGCCGGTGGATGACGGCCTGTCCGGCACCTCGATCTTCCAGACGGCCGAGGTCCTCAACTTCAACACCGGCCTGAACGCGGTCCACAACCTGAAGCTGCCGGGCATCAACGCCACCACCTCGGCGGGCTTCCAGTTCGAGCAGCGCGGGCAGGACCTCGCCAACATCACCAGCCGCAACCTCACCGCCGGCCAGCCCAACGTCAACTCCGGTACCCAGGTGGGCGTGCGGCAGCAACGGCAGTTGGTGCTCGACCGCGGCTTCTACATCCAGGAGGAGATGATCCTCCTCGACGAGCGCCTCACCCTGGTGGGCGCCCTGCGCGCCGAGCAGAGCAGCAACAACGGCGATGCCAACGCGCTCTTCTTCTACCCCAAGGTGGCCACCGCCTACCGCCTGCCCTCGTTCCACGCCGCGGTGAACGAGTTCAAGGTGCGCGCGGCCTACGGAGAGACGGGCAACCAGCCGTTCTATGGGATGAAGTTCACCCCCCTGGCCGCCAACAACAACATCGAGGGCAGCTCCGGTCTGGTGGGCGGCGGCGTGGCGGGAGATCCCAACATCCGCCCCGAGCGCCAGCGGGAGATTGAGCTTGGCGTGGACGCGCTGCTCTTCAACGGCAACGCCGTGGTGGAGCTCACCGGCTACCAGCGCACCATCAGCGACATGCTGCTGCGCCGCGCCGTGGCGCCCTCCACCGGCTTCGTCACGCAGATCTTCAACGGCGGCGAGCTGCGGAACCGCGGCGTGGAGGCCATGCTCCAGGTGACGCCGGTGCGCAGCAACGGCTTCGAGTGGGTGTCCAACACCACCTTCACCCTCAACCGCAGCGTCGTCACCGACCTGCCCGTGCCCACCTTCCTCGCCGGCGGCTTCGGCACCAGCCTGGGCGCCTTCCGCATCAAGCAGGGCTCCAGCGCCACGCAGATCGTCGGCCGCGTGCCGGACGGGAACGGTGGCACCATGGAGCAGAAGATTGGCGACGTCGAGCCGGACTTCCGCATGGGCTTCGCCAACACCTTCAAGTACCGGGACATCACCCTCTCCTTCCTGCTCGACTGGCAGCAGGGCAGCGACATCATCAACCTCACCCGCTTCCTCTACGATGCCTCGGGCAACTCGGCGGATTGGGAGGAGGCCGCGAAGCGGCAGGAGCGGTGGCAGACGGACGCCCGGGCCTACCTGGAGGACGGCAGCTTCCTCAAGATTCGCGAGGTGTCACTCAGCTACAACCTCCCGGAGTCCTGGGTGTCCCAGATTCCAACGATGAAGTCGGCTCGCATCAGCTTCAGCGGCCGAAACCTCTTCACCTTCACCCGGTACTCGGGGTTGGACCCCGAGGTGAGCAACTTCGGCAACCAGGCCATCGCCCGCAACATCGACGTGGCCCCCTTCCCGCCCAGCCGCAGCTTCTGGACGTCCATCGACGTGGGGTTCTAGGAACATG
>QKJM01001019.1 GCA_003249315.1 Archangium sp. | reverse complement strand
TCTCGAAGGGGACGTGCTGGTGCTCGTAGGCGCCGAGGGTGGTGTCACGCACCTGGGCCAGCAACTCGCGGAAGGTGGCGCCTGGCTGCATCCGGGCGCGGAGCACGAGGGTGTTGACGAAGAAGCCGATGAGGCCCTCGGTCTCGCCCTGGGTGCGGCCGGCGATGGGGCTGCCGACGCACACGTCCTCCTGTCCCGAGTAGCGGGAGAGGAGCGTCTGCCAGGCGGCGAGCAGCACCATGAAGGGGGTGGCCGACTCGCGGCGGGCCAGCTCGCGCACGGCCGTGGCCAGCTCGGCGGAGAGCTGCATCGGAATGTATGCGCCCCGGTACGTCGGCACGGGAGGACGAGGTCTGTCCGTGGGCAGCTCCAGGGCCTCGGGAGCACCCTCCAACCGCTGGCGCCAGTACGCGAGCTGCTCCTCCAGCGCCTCTCCCTGTAGCCACTGGCGCTGCCAGGCGGCGTAGTCCGCGTACTGCAGCGGCAGGGGTGGCAGCCGAGGCTGTTGGCCAGAGGCGAAGGCCTCGTACAGCGTGGCCACCTCGCGCACCAGCACGCCCATGGACCAGCCGTCCGAGATGATGTGGTGCAGGGTGACGAGGAGCACGTGCTCGCTCTCGCTCAGGCGCAGCAGCGTGGTGCGTAGCAGCGGACCCTGCTCCAGGGAGAAGGACTGTCGTGCGGCCTCCTCGGCGAGCCGCTTCGCCTCGGCCTCGCGCTCCGGCTCGGGCAGCCCGCCGAGCTCCACCACCGGCAGCGACCACGAGGAGGGGGAGTGGACGCGCTGGTACGGCTGCCCCTCCACCTCATGGAAGGTGGTGCGCAGGGATTCGTGGCGGGAGACGAGCGCCTCGAAGGTGCGACGCAGCGCCTCCGGGTCCAGCTTTCCGGAGAGGCGCAGGGCGGCGGGCATGTTGTAGGTGGCGACGCCCGGCTCGAGCTGCTCCAGGAACCACAGCCGCTGCTGGGCGAAGGAGAGGGGTGGCGTCTCCTCTCTCGGTACGGAGGACAGGTGTGATGCGCGCCATTTGTCCGAGGACTGGAGGCGCTGGGCGAGGCCGGAGACGGTGCGAGCCTCGAAGAGGGCGCGCAGGGGCAGCTCCACGCCGAAGGTGGAGCGCACACGGGAGACGACCTGGGTGGCCAGCAGCGAGTGGCCGCCGAGGGCGAAGAAGTCATCATCGGCACCCACCCGCTCCACGCGCAGCACCTCGGCCCAGAGGGCGGCGAGCTGCTTCTCCACCTCCGTCTCGGGATCCCTGGAGGACTGGACGGCCAGCGCCGAGCCATCGGGAGCCGGCAGCGCCTTGCGGTCCACCTTGCCGTTGGGCGTGAGGGGCAGGGCCTCCAGCGCCACGAAGGCCGAGGGCACCATGTACTCGGGCAGCCGCTGATGGAGGAAGTCACGCAGCGCGGAGGTGTCGAGGCCGTCGCCGACGACGTAGGCGACGAGGCGCTTGTCGCCAGGGATGTCCTCTCGAGCGAGGAGGACGGTGGCGCGCACGGAGGGGTGCTGGAGGAGGGCGGACTCGATCTCGCCCAGCTCGATCCGGAAGCCGCGCACCTTCACCTGGAAGTCGATGCGGCCGAGGTACTCGAGGACGCCGTCGGAGCGGTAACGCACCCTGTCGCCGGTGCGGTACATGCGGCCGCCAGCGGGGCCGAAGGGGTTGGGGAGGAAGCGCTCGGCGGTGAGCTCGGGACGGTGGAGGTAGCCTCGGGCGAGGCCGTCGCCAGCGAGGTACAGCTCGCCGTGTACGCCCACGGGGACGGGGCGCAGGTGCGCGTCCAGGACGTAGGCCTGGGTGTTGGTGATGGGGCGACCGATGGGGGGCACCTCACCGGGCTCCACCCGGGCGAAGGTGGAGTAGGTGGTGTCCTCCGAGGGGCCATAGAGGTTGTACAGCCGCGGCGCGCCGGGCAGCGCGTGTACCTGGCGCGCCAGTGTCTCCGGCAGGGCCTCGCCGGCGAGGTTGATGGTGCGCACCGAGGCAGGCACCGCGCCCATGCGCAGCAACTGGTCCATGGCGGAGGGGACGGTGTTGACGAGCGTCACCTCGGAGGCCGTGGACAGCTCGGCCAGGTGCAGGGCGTTGCGAGCCAGCACCACGCTGCCTCCACACGCCAGCGGTGCGAACAGCTCGAAGATGGAGAGGTCGAAGTTGAGGGAAGTGGCGGCGAGCACGCCACGCAACTCCTCGGGAGAGAAGACGCTCAGCGCCCAGTGGAGGAAGGCGACGGCGCTCCGGTGAGGAATGGCCACTCCCTTGGGACGGCCGGTGCTGCCCGAGGTGTAGATGAGGTAGGCGAGGTTGCCGGGCCGTGGCGAATCGGTCAGGGGCGTGGAGGGCTCGCGGGCGAGGGACTCGGCATCGGAGTCCAGGCGCACGACGGGCACGGAGTGAGGCGGGAGCGCCGGCAGCAGGTGCGAGTGGGCGACGAGGGCGGGGCCCTGTGCATCCTCGAGCAGCCAGGCCAGGCGCTGCTGGGGGTAGGTGGGATCCAACGGGACGTAGGCGCCACCGGCCTTGAGGATGGCGAGGAGGGCCACCACCATGTCGGGGTTGCGCTCCACGCAGAGGCCGACGCGCACCTCGGGACCGACGCCGAGGGAGCGCAGGCGCCGGGCGAGCTGGTTGGAGCGGGCCTCCAACTGCGCGTAGGTGAGGCGGGAGTCCTCGAAGAGGACGGCGAGGGCGTCGGGGGTGCGACGGGCCTGGGCCTCGAAGAGGTGGTGGAGGCAGGCGTCCTCCGGGAAGGCCGAGCGGTCGGCGTTCCAGTCCACCAGGAGCTGGCGGCGCTCGGAATCCGAGAGCAGGGGGAGGGAGGCCAGAGGCGCGTCGGGGTTGGAGACGATGGACTCCAGCAGCACCCGGAAGTTGTCGGCCATGCGCCGCGGAGAGGCGGCGTCGAAGAGGTCGGTGTTGTACTCCAGGGAGCCGGAGAAGCCCTGGGGCGTCTCCGAGAGGGAGAGCATCAGGTCGAACTTCGCCGTGCCGCTGTCGGGTGGGAGGAGCTGGAAGGTGAGTCCCGGCAGGTGCAGCACCTCCATGGGTGCGTTCTGCAAGGCGAACATCACCTGGAAGAGAGGGCTGCGGCCGAGCTGGCGCGAGGGCTGGAGTTCCTCCACCAGCTTCTCGAAGGGCAGGTGCTGGTGCTCGTAGGCGCCGAGGGTGGTGTCACGCACCTGGGCCAGCAACGAGCGGAAAGAGGCGCCGGGTTGTACCTGGGCGCGCAGCACGAGGGTGTTGACGAAGAAGCCGATGAGGCCCTCGGTGTCCGCCTGGGTGCGTCCGGCGATGGGGCTGCCGACGCAGACGTCCTCCTGGCCCGAATAGCGGGAGAGGAGCGTCTGCCAGGCGGCGAGCAGCACCATGAAGGGGGTGGCCGACTCTCGGCGGGCCAGTTCGTTCACGGCCGTGGCCAGCTCGGCGGGGAGCCGCACCGGGAGGCTGTCTCCCCGGTACGTCTGCACGGGCGGACGCGGCCTGTCCGTGGGCAGCTCCAGGGCCTCGGGGGCGCCTTCCAACCACTGGCGCCAGTATGCGAGCTGGGTCTCCAGCATCTCGCCCTGGAGCCACTGACGCTGCCGGGAGGCGTAGTTCGCATACTGCACCGGCAAGGGGCGCAGCGGAGAGGGGCGTCCCTCGACGAAGGACTGATAGAGGGTGACCGTCTCGCGCACCAGCACGCCCATGGACCAGCCGTCCGAGACGATGTGGTGCAGGGTGACGAGCAGCACGTGCTCGTTCTCGCTCAGACGGAGGAGGGTGGTGCGCAGCAGCGGCCCGTGCTCCAGCGAGAAGGGGCGCCGCGCCTCCTCCCCGGCGAGTCGCTTCGCCTCGGTTTCACGCTCGGACTCGGCCAGATCGCTCAGGTCGATCACCGGCAGCGCCCTCGAGGCGGGCGGGTGGATGACCTGGCGCGGTTGTCCTTCGCTGGCCTGGAAGGTGGTGCGGAGGGACTCGTGGCGCTCGACGAGCGCCTCGAAGGCTCGCCGCAGGGACTCCACGTCCAGCTTCCCGGAGAGGCGCAGGACCGCGGGCATGTTGTAGGTGGCGCTGCCCGGCTCGAGCTGGTCGAGGAACCACAGCCTCTGCTGGGCGAAGGACAGGGGCAGCTCACTGTCGCGGGCGAC
>QKJM01000217.1 GCA_003249315.1 Archangium sp. | reverse complement strand
GCGCGCGGTGAAACAGGCGTTGGACCCCGGGGGCATCCTCAACCCCGGCGCGCTTCTCATTCCATGAGACACATTCTCTGTCAGGAACAAGTCATTGCAGGCTCCCCAAGCGCGTCGGGAATGAAAGATTGCAACCACAGGCCCTCGTGAATCCGGCGACGTGGATGGAAAGCAACCTTGAGACTCTGTTCTAAGTAAAGGACGGAGGTGTCAAGGGGGACGGCGCCTCCCGAAGGGGCACCATGTCCGCACCACCTCGCATCGCCAGTCCCAAGATGCTTCAGGAACCCCACGAGGAGGAGGAGGACGTGCGCCAGACGCACATGCCCTCGTCGTGGCCCTCGGAGGTGGACGAGGACCCCCTGCTGGGTCACCTCATCGGCAGCTTCGAGCTCACCCGGCGGCTGGGCCGCGGCGGCATGGGCACCGTCTACCTCGGCCAGCACGTGGACATCGGCAGCCGCGTGGCCATCAAGGTGCTCCACGAGCGGCTCGCCTCCTACCCCAATATCCTGCGCCGCTTCCAGACCGAGGCCCGCGCCGTCAACCTCATCGGCCACGAGAACATCGTCAGCATCATCGACATCCACTCCGCGCCGCCCCGCCCCTACCTCATCATGGAGTACCTGGACGGGCAGCCCCTCTCCTCCCTCCTCTCCCGGGGACCCATTCCTCCCGAGCTCGCCGTGGCCCTCCTCACCCAGGTGTGCGACGCCCTGTCGGCCACCCACGCACGCGGCATCGTCCACAGAGACCTCAAGCCGGAGAACATCTTCCTCCTCGAGCGCCGCCAGGGGCCTCCCTTCGTCAAGGTGCTCGACTTCGGCATCGCCAAGCTGCTCGACGACGAGCGCGGCTCCGACACCGGCGAGGGCGTCATCATCGGCTCCGCCGACTACATGGCCCCGGAGCAGTCTCTCGGAGACGCCCTCGACGGTCGCGCCGACCTCTACGCGATCGGCGTCATCGCCTACCAGCTCCTCACCGGGCGGCTTCCCTTCGAGGAGCGCTCCCTCACCGCCCAGCTCCTCGCCCACCAGACGCAGCCGCCGCCCCCTCCTCGCGCCCTGCGCCCGGAGCTCCCCCCCGCGCTCGCCGCCGCCATCCTCCGCTCCCTCGCCAAGGCGCCCGCGGAGCGCTTCCCGGATGCCGCGACGATGCGCGATGCCCTCCTGGGCTCGCTCGGCCCTCGCTGCGCCTCGGGAACCCACGCCGTCGCCGCGCCAGGTGCGCTCCCCGGGCGCCCCCCTCACTGTCCCGAGCTCACCCTTCGTGTGAAGCCCGGCCCCGACGCCCCCGTCCAGCGCCTGCCGTGCTCGGACCTCACCCGCGGCGGCATGTTCCTGCGCACCGAGGGCCCCCTCCCCCCGCTGTTCTCCCACATACAGGTACAACTGGAGCTCCACACCGGAGAGCACCTGACCTGCATCTGCGAGGTGGTGCGCCACGTGTCGCCCTCGGAGGCCCGGGCCTGGAGCATGGCCCCAGGCTTCGGCGTGCAATTCCAGGAGCCCTCCACCGACTGGACGGCCGCGGTGTGCCACCTCCTCCGAGGCCAGCCGCTGTGTACCCTGCTCCCTCCGAGCGACCCCGTCGCCGAGGCCGAGGTGGAGCGGGCGCTCGCGCCGTACACCTCGCGCGACTCCATGGAGCACTACACCTGCCTCGCCCTGCCGGAGAACACCAGCTTCGAGGCGGTGCGGCTGCGCGCCCACCGGGCCGCCCACGCCCTGGAGCGGCTGCGTGCCCGGCCCCTCTCCCAGACGCTGCGCACCCGGGTGGACTCGGTGCGAGAGCGACTGCGCCAGGCCGGCGAGACGCTGGGCACCCCCGGACGCCGGGCCGCCTATGACGCCGAGCGGGGCAACTACCAGGGGGTGGCGCTCTGCCTGGCCGCGGGCCTCTCCCCCTCCCGGCTGGAGGAGCTGCGACTGGACTTCCTCGCCCACCACCCCCATGTGGAGGAGCCCGTCCGGACCCACCTCGCCACCGCACGGGCCCTCGAAGCCGCCGATCAGCTCTCCGAGGCCCGCACCGCCTACGAGCGGGCCCTCACCCTGGACCCGCTCTGGCTGGAGCTCCACCGCGAGTACCTCCTGCTGTGCCGGCGCCTGGAGCAGGACCCCTCGGAGGACTGAGGCCCCCGGGCGGCGGCCCGCCTACTGCGTCATATAGAAGAGGCCGAGGCACATCTCGTCCTCCGTGCCCTCGCCCCAGGCGACATCCACCGCCCCCGGCGCGCTGTTGTCCCAGCGACACTCCAGGGCGATGGCATCCCCCGGCGCCACCACCCGGGGCTCGGAGAAGTCGTAGAGCCCCTGCCAGTGGAAGTCCCAGTCGGGGATGTCCAGCAGGCACTCCTCCCCGCCTCCGGCGCGCTCGATGGAGAGACTCCCCTGGGAGCCCAGCGTGTGCATGTGCAGGGCGGTGGCGTGCAGGGTGATGGGCTCGCCGTTCCGGAAGAGGCCGCCCGTAATCTGCGAGAGGAAGGGCGTCGGGTCGAAGCTGAAGCGGTGGCGCACATCCGCCTCGCCCGCGGGGATGCGCATGGAGCCGCCGCTCACCCACGCCGGATTCAGCCAGGGCTGGATGACGGCCACCTTGTCCACCGAGGAGTCCACCTTGAGGGAGACGCCGGTGCGGTCCTCGCCCACGCCCCCATGCGAGGTGTGGTAGTGGACCTGGAGGACGAGCCGGGAGCCGGGCTCCACCGGCAGGCCGGTGCCCGTGGGGTAGTCGCTGCCCAGGCTCCCAGGCGCCCAGCTCCCCAGCCACGCCGGGTTGCTGAAGCCGGGCCCACCGAAGCAGGTGTAGCCCGGCCCGGGCTCCTGATCATCCAACGCCTGTGCCTTGGCCACATCCCCCGGCCTCGCCAGGAAGGCGATGACATGGTGGACGATGGCCCCGTTGTCCGGGTCCGCCCGGAAGCCGGTGACGTAGCGCCGGTCCGTGTACGGCCAGTCCAGCAGGAAGCAGCGGTAGTCGTCCGGGCTCTTCCCCGGCGTGTAGGCCTCCGGCAGCTCCAGCCGGACATCCACTCGCGACAGGCCCTCCTGCTCCTTCTCGTTCCGCAGTGGGGCCTCGGAGGCATCCCCCTCCACGCCCCCCTCGTCCACCCAGCGCGCGAGCAGGCTCACCTGCGCGTCCGTGAGGGAGCGATCATGCCGGTACGAGCCGCAGTCCCGCGAGGGAGGCCAGGGCGGCATCCTCCGCGACACCACCTCCGCCTTGATGGCCTCGAGCCGCGCATGGGCCTGCGCGTACGTCCGCAGCGCGAAGGGAGCGATACCTCCCTCCACATGGCAGCCGTCGCACTTCTCCTTCAACAGCGGCCCCACGTCCCGGTGCCATGTGACCGGCTTCGGGGCCGGCGGCTTCGCGGGCGGCTCCTCGCACGCGGTGGTGAGGACGAAGGCTAATAGGAGCGCGCTCGCTCCGAGCACTCGACGCATCGCGAATACCTCCTGGGGCTTCGGGAAGAGGCGCATTGTCCATGCGCCCAGGCGACGTCTCGCCGCCCTCTTCCGCCCGTCCGCCACAAGTGGACACGCAGGCTTACGCGAGTGTCCTCAGTGCAGCAGCGGGCCGCGCTCCTCGTTCGACTCCTCACTTCGGATGCGCGCCACCGCCACCTGGAAGCGCTCCATGTAGCCGCGCAGCCGCGCGTCCAGCCGCACCGAGGGGCTGTCTCGGCGCGCCAGGCACAGCGTCACCATACGCCCCCGCACCGGCGCCTCCCCCGGCACCAGCGTCGTCTCCCGCACGCCCCCGAACACCAGCCAGTCCAACGCCCACAGCGTCTCCAGGTGCTGGCCGAAGTGCGCCTCCATCTCCTCCACCAGCGCCTCCGGCAGCCCCGTCATGTCGCTGTACTCCGCGCAGTCGCGCAGGAAGCGGTCCACCGCCTCCACCTCCGCCGACCGCTCCGGCACCTCCTGCGAGAAGGAGCACGCCATCGCTCCCTCCAGCAGCCTCGCCAGCTCCACCCCGCTCGTCACCCACGACACACGTGGCCCCTCCTCCGCCCTGTCCTGCATCAAGGAAGCCTCTCCCGCCAGCGTGTCGAGTCTCGGTCTGAGCGCCACGTTCCCCTCCCGGAACCGCGTGTCCCCACACACTACACGGACCTCCGACCTGCAGGGCACCACCC
>QKJM01000827.1 GCA_003249315.1 Archangium sp. | reverse complement strand
GGACGATGCTCAGGTGCAGGAGATCTACGCGGAGGTGGTCTCGGGCATGCCGGGCAAGGAGGACGAGGCGCTCGCCGCGCTTCGCCGCGCGCTGCCCCACTCGAGCGATCCTCGCCAGGTGTGCGCGCAGTTGGTGCGCCTGTCCGCGCTGCGCAAGGACTACGACGGCGCGTGGATGGCCGCGCAGGCGGTGGCGGGCCTGCTGGGTGACGCGGGCGAGGACGAGCGGGAGATCCTCACCAAGCTCGGGCCGTACGCCCGGCGCAAGGAGGTGGCCCAGCGGCCGCTGCCAGACCGCATGTGGCAGACGCACCTGCTGCACCCCTCGCTGCGCGGGCCGATCACCGAACTGATGGGGCTGCTCTTCGTCCAGGTGGGGCACCTGTACGCGGTGCCCTTCCAGAACTACCAGCTCGTCCCGAAGAAGCACCGGATCGATCTGTCCGGTGCGCAGGAGTACCACGTGCAGCACTACCGGTACGTGGCGCACCTCTTCGGTCTGGACGCGGTGGAGCTGTACTCACCCCACCTGGTGGTACGGCGCGAGAACATGGCCCGGCGCTCCAACGAGCCGGCGCCGGATCCGCTCGTCAGCGTGGAGGTGCTGCAGACGAACCCGCCCTGTGTACGTGCAGGTGGGCGCTTCTTCGCGGAGCAGGGGGCGAAGGAGGCCCACTACCTGCTGGGGAGGTCGCTGGCGCTGGTGCGCCCGGAGCTGGCCTTCAGCCAGCGGCTGGCCCCGGAGCGGCTGGAGGCCGTTCTCCAGGCGGCCCTGAGCATGGTGGTGCCCAACCTGCGGATGACGGTGGATCCGCGTATGGTGGATGCCGAGCGGCGGCTGATCGAGCGTGGCTTCAGCGATCCGGCTCGGGCCAGGCTGGCGGAGGTGGCGCGTGCCTACCTGCCCTCGGCCGGGCCCGGTGACGTGCGCCAGTACCTGGAGGGGGCTGAGCTGACGGCCGCCCGGGCCGGACTCTTCGTCGCCGGGGAGTGCGAGCCCGTCAAGCGCATGGTGACGGGGGAGACCGGGTCCGCCTTCCGGGTCTCCCCGAAGGTCAAGCTCAAGGAGCTACTGGTCTTCGCCACCTCCGAGGAGCACCGCGAGCTGCGCCAGGCGGTGGGGACCGATGTGGAGGTTCAGGTGCGGAAATAGGTGTGTCGTCCATGCGAATATGGAACCTTCCAAGGGGCTCATACGTTGATAGAGCAACCGGGCGGTCAAGGAGCTCATTCTTGACCCCTCCGGTGGCCACCTCTACGATTCCGGCGGGTTTTCTCCCGTCATTTCTGAGGCTTGCGGGGAACGATGCGTTTCGTCTGCGATAGCTGCCGCGCGCAGTACATGATCAGCGACGACAAGGTTGGCGCGAAGGGCGTCAAGGTCCGTTGCAAGAAGTGCGGCTACAACATCGTGGTCCGTCCTGCCGGCGCCGTGGCGCCGAAGGAGGACGGCAACGGCGCGGCCGCAGCGGGTGCGGCGGATTCGACCGAGAAGGAGTCGACGAGCGAGGGCTTCGGTGTTCCGGCGTCGATGGGGACACCTCCGGAGGGAGGTCTCTTCGGTGGCGTCGAGGACGACGAGATCGGCGCGGTCTTCGATCAGGTGCTCAACTCCGGGTCGCACAAGGTTCCGGCGGGCGAGGCGGATGGCCTGACGCTGGAAGAGAGCTCGGACGCCAACGAGACGGTGCGCAAGCTGGCCGAGGCCGAGTCGGAGCCGGAAGAGGACAAGCCCGCCAAGGCGACGCACGAGTGGTTCGTCGCCATCGACGAGAAGCAGGTGGGGCCGCTGTCGCTGGAGAAGGTGAAGGACCACTGGGACCGGGGCGAGCTGAGTCCGGACAGCCTGTGCTGGCGCACGGGCTTCAGCGACTGGATTCCGCTCTCGGAGGCCTCGGAGCTGGCGCCGGTGCTGGCGCCTCGTCCGAGCAAGCCGGTCATCGTGGCGTCCGAGCCGGAGGAGTCCTCCGCGTCGGTGTCCTCCGGGCCGGTGGAGTCCGCCTTCAGTGCGGGGAGTGCGTCGAAGGCGGCGCGCTCCGAGTTCCCGGCGGCGTCCGCGGAGGAGGAGCCTTCCGGCTGGAAGCCCTCGGCCGCGAGCGTGCTGGCCTCGCTGGTGAAGGAGGAGAACGAGGCGCTGACGAAGCCGCCTCCCAGGCCCGCGGTGGAGGAGAAGCCGGTGGCTGCCTCGTCGGGGCTGCTGGACGTTCCCCCGCCGGAGCCGGCGCCCGCCGCGCCGCAGGGCTCCTCATTGGCCTCCGAGCCCGCGTCGCCGTACCTCCCGCCGCCTCCGGGGCCGGCCTATGCCGCTCCGGTCGCGCCGCCGGTGGCCCAGCAGCCCTATGCGGCTCCGGCTCAGCAGCCCTATGCGGCTCCGGCTCAGCAGCCCTATGCCGCTCCGGCTCAGCCGTATGGGCCTCCCGGGGGGTACCCGGCCTATCCGCCGCCGGCCGCCGCGCCGAAGCCGGGCGGGAAGATGGGGATGATCATCGGTCTGGCGGCGGGTGTGCTCCTCCTCGGTGGGGTGGGCATCTTCTTCGCGACCCGTTCCCCCGAGCAGGCCCCGACTCCGGTGGCCCAGGCGCCCGCGGCCTCGCCGAAGCAGGCGGAAGTGCCTCCCATGCCGCCGCCACCGGCGGCTGCGGCTCAGAATGCGGAAGGAACGCCATCGGGGACGGTGGCTGCCGCGGCTGCGGCGACACCGCCTCCCGCCGAACCCGCGAAGACGCCCGAGCCCGCGAAGGAGGCCGAGCCCGCGAAGACGCCTGAGCCCGCGAAGACGGAGCAGGCCGTGGCGCGTGCGGAGCCGTCGCGTAGCAGCAGCACCACCCGACGCAGCAGCAGTCGTAGCTCGAGCCGCGGCAGCTCGCGAGATGACGATGACTCCTCCTCGAGGGTCTCGGCCTCCCGCAGCAGCGGTAGCAGCAAGTCTGGCTCGTCGGATGTGGACGACGAGTTCGACGAGCTCTTCGGGACGAGCAAGTCCACCAAGAAGGAGACGTCGTCCTCCTCCTCGTCGGGCCGTACTGCCTACATCCCGCCCGCGCCGGGTGGGGGTGGAAACGTCCAGGAGCGGCTCGGTCAGTCGGACATCATGCAGGTGGTGCTGGCGAACAAGACGGCCATCGTCAAGTGTGTGAACGAGCAGAAGAGGAAGGATCCGGGCCTGAGCGGCAAGCTGGTGATGCGCTGGAGCATCCAGACGAATGGCAGGACGAAGAACGTGTCGTGTCAGACTTCCGAGTTCCGCAACACGTACATGGCGAGTTGCATCTCCGGGCTGATCAAGGGCTGGTCCTTCCCGAAGCACAAGGTGCAGGGGAAGCCGATCGACTTCCCGTTCACGTTCTGAGACGTTGGCGGAACGGTCCTGTGAGCCGCAAAGATGTAACGTGCCTGGTTACATCAAGGTCGGGCTGAATCTCCTCCTGGGACCGGCGTCCGTAGGAAGTGTCGACATTCGTTGACACCTTTGGAGCGGTGGAACTAAAGCCGGACCCGCTTCAAGCGGAGGGGGCCTGAGTGAGGCCGGAGGCCCCGGGTAGTCCATTCAGGAGGAGATTCACAACATGGAGTTTCGGAATCTGAAGGTGATGTTCGCGGCGCTGGGCGTGGCGGGCATGATGCTGGTGGGTTGTGGTGGAGACGGCAGCACGAGCCTGAAGTGCGAGCAGGACTCGGAGTGCCTCGAGTCGGAGATCTGTCATCCGGGCGCCAAGGTGTGTGTGCAGACGTGTTCCTCGTCGGCGGACTGCTCGGCCGAGGCGAAGACCTGTGACGCGGTGAGCGCGACGGACGATAGGTCGATCTGCAAGTGCAGCACGACGGAGCTGTGCAACACGAACAGTGCGTCGTCCGACATGCTGTGCTCGGACACCTACAGTGTGTGCGTGCCTAAGTGCAGCGCGGATACGGACTGCGGCACGGGCGAGACCTGTGACACCGCCTCGGGCGTGTGCAAGCCGGGGTCGACCACTGGCGACGCCTGCACTGGCGAGGGCCAGAGCACCTGCTCCTACGGTGAGTTCTGCGGCAGTGGTACCTGCGCGGAAGTCCCTGCGCCGGCGTGCGAGAATTACACGAACCTCTCGGCGGCCGACCGTGCTCAGATTGGTACGACGGGGGCGATCATCTTCAAGGCGACCACGACGGGCAGTTCGCTCGACGCGAACTTCTGCGGTGCGGCGGCTCCCCAGCGTGTGAAGGTGACCGTGTCTGCGTACTCCAGCACTCCGTTCCCGGCGACCAAGGACGAGCTGAACGGTCTCTTCTACGTGAAGGTGAATGGCTCCAAGGTTTCAGGTCCTTCGATCATCAGCAGCTCTGCTGGCAACTACACGGTCACGGGCGATAACCGTGACCGTGCTGATATCGTGCTGAACTTCTGCGTGCCTGAGAGCAGCACCACTCTCTCGACGGGCTTGTACTTCACGAACGGCAACTTCTTCTGCCACCAGGCCAACTATTGAGAGTCTGAGCAGGAGTGGCTGCCGAGCGTAGCCACTCGCTGGAAGACTCGTTGAACCCCATCCAGCACCCGGCTGGGTGGGGTTCTGTTGTTTTGAGAGAGTGGGGAAATGGGACGGGCGCGACATCACGGAAGGTGATGCTGAATTTCTCTGATGCAGGATCGTCTCAGGGATCACACGCACGGGCATCCGGCGTATCAACAAGGAGAGAATATGCTGCCTTCGAAGCTGATTCGGACGTTCACCATCGGTATGACGCTCGTTGCTCCGACGGCGTTTGCCCAGAGCAATGCGGCTGGTGGTGAAGCGGTCGCCAAACTGCAGTGCCCGGCAGGGACGAAGCAATTCGGCAATGCGAAGGATGGTCTCTTCTGCCGCAAAATCGAGGCGAAGGATGGCGTGCATGTTCCGCATGGCTCGTACGCCTCGTATCATCCAAATGGCAAGAAGAGCTCGGAAGGGCAGTACGTCGACGGTTTTCGCTCGGGCCTGTGGACTTTCTATGATGAGGCTGGGCAGGTCACTGGCCGAACCGAGTTCGAGGGTGGTAACTACCACGGCAAGCGTGTGCAGTACTTCGCCAACGGCAAGCCGCGCATCATCGAGGAGTTCTCGAAGGGGAAGCGCAACGGTGTCGTCCAGGAGTTCTCGGAGGACGGCAAGCTCGTGCGTCAGGCCCGGTACCAGGATGATCGCGAGGTTGCTGCGAAGTAGGCGCTCGCGTTCGTGATGCTGTGGAGGGCCCTCCCCCGAGCGGGCGAGGGCCCTCGTTTTTCGGAGGCCCTTCCCTCCACCAGGGGTGCTCGGCTAGAAGCAGAGACGTGAAGGTCGAGCCTGCTATCTCACATCTCCCTGATATTCCCATTTGCTCCGTAGCGGACATGGGCCTCCGAGAGCTCGAGCGCATCCGACTCATCCTCCGGGGCGGTTCGGTCATCGACTGGCGGCGCATGCACTTTCAGAGCCGGGATGAGGTGGACCGCTTCCTCCGCCTCTGCCAGATCGACACCACCCAGCCTCATGATGAGGCGTGGGCCCGCACGGTGCTTGCGGATGCGGTCGAATACCTGCGGCGCACCTTCAACTACCGAGTGGCGGATGCGGTGGCGAACCCGGAGGAGATACATGATCTCTTCTTCTTCGCATCGGGGGTAAAAGGACTCCCGAGACACCGCCGTATCGCTTGCATCGTGCTCAAGTTGATGCACGTGTTCCAGCACATCGAGGGACGGGATCTGCTCCACCGCCTGGCGATCTCTGAGGCGGATCTGTCCGAACTGGTGACCGTCAAGGTCCTGGGGGTGGCTCGGTTGCTTAAGGAGAAGGGCCTGCCGAGCGTCGAGTTCGCCCACTCCATCAAGACACGCGAGTCCCTCATCACCAAGTTGATTGCCAAGAAGGAGACGGTGGCTGCGCAGATCTACGACCGGACTCGCTTCCGAATCATCACGAAGTCGCGGGCAGACATCCTTCCGGTCCTTTACTTCCTGACCCAGCACCTCTTCCCCTTTAATCTCGTGGTCCCGGGTCAGACGGAGAACACGCTCATCTCCTTCAAGTCGGTGTTGTTGGAGAACCCACACCTCCAGTCGTATGCCCAGCAACTCCACCTGGATCTGGACTACGAGGACCGTGAGGATCGCTCGCGCAACTTGTTTTCAGGAAGCTCCTACCGGGCGCTGAACTTCGTCGTGGATGTTCCACTCCGGATGGATGGGTACCTGCCTCCACCGGAACTGGACATGCGCGAGCGCAAGAACCGGACGCTCTTCACCCTCGTGGAGTTTCAGATCATGGACGAGGAGACCGCTCGGCGGAACGAGGAAGGGGAGAATGCTCACAAGCTCTACAAGCGTCGGCAGAAGCGACGCGTGCTGCGTCGCCTCTCTCGGGGACTCGTGGTTCCGAAGCGGCAGAGTTGAGTGCTTGGAGTGAAGTCCCAAGCAATTGGCCTGATGTTTAGGGATATTCGTACGTTACTTCGAGCTCTGCCAATTTGGGCTGTGTGTCCGCTTGAGAAAGCAAGGCTTCTCGGACTCCATCTCCATCGCTCGCTTGCTCGAAGCGCAAACGGTACTGCGTACGTCGGTTTTGACCTGCTCGATTCGCCCAATCTTTGGTTACCAATTCGGTGATGTCGAATAGGCCATTGGTTGTCGCGACGTTGGGTGGAACAATAATTGGGGTGCTTAGCGCCGTGGTATGGAAGTCAGCCTCTGCATCAGGATTGGTATTTCCTTCGATGCTGGTGCCGTCGAGTTGTTCTCCGATGTAAACCTGCTCAAGTAGCAGATTCCCGAATGCGCTGAACGGGTCTTCGTATTGCTGGCTTACCCACCATTTGAGAGTGCTTCGGGTGATTCTGATTGTGTCCTCTGGAAGGGAATCGAGTTTGAATCCAATGAATAGACGGTAGGTTCCGTTGTCGTAGGAGTCGCCAACGAGTTCGAAGTTGTAGATATGGCTTTGTCTGAAATATACGGGCGAGCCTAGGGAGCCGCTTGTGTTTTGGTCGAACTCAATGATGATTGTCTTTGTCTTGATGGTGCGGAAGGTTCCGGTGATGGAGGCCTGCAGCGTATTCCCTGACAGATCCTTCGCCGCCGTCGAGACTTGCCAGTTCACATCGACGCCATATTCGAAGTCAGCGTTGGGCTTGTAGGTCATCTCCGTCCCCGCGTTGTTCCAGGCGAAGGTTCCGCTGCTGAATCCGAGCGGCGAGGTGATGGCGAATGCACCCTCGACGGACGCCGTATCCATGGGCTCAGAGAAGAGAATCGTGATCGACGCCGTGCGCTCCACTCCCGTGGCCAGGTTCTCCGGGAGATGGCCCAGTGACTCTGGCGGCGTGCTGTCCGGAGCCGAGCCCGTGGTGGTGAAGGAGATGATTCGGTTCCCCGCGATGCTGTTCCCCGCCAGATCCTTCCCTGTCACGGTGATGGTGTACGGCGTGTTCTGCGCCAGATTCGTTCCGGGTTGAAGGTTCAGCCGGGTATTCCCATCCGACCACGAGGGCGCTCCGAGCGTCACTGTAGGACTGATCGACGCCTGCACCATGTCGACATTCATGGGCTCGGAGAACTCGAACTCCAGCACCGTGTCGAGCGCGACCTGGGTGGATTGATTGGCGGGGATGCTGCTCGTGATGCTCGGGCTCGTCGTGTCCACCGCTCCCGCGGTGGTGAACGAGAAGATCCTCGTTCCCGTGAGCTCATTGCCCGCCCCGTCCTTTCCAGAGACAGTGACGGTGTACGTGGTGCTCGGCTCCAGACTCGTGGAGGGTTGGAGGGCCAGCCGGGTGCCTCCCCCCAGCCATGCAGGCACTCCGAGCGATGCAGTGGGACTGATGGCCACCTGCACCGTGTCGATGTTCATGGGCTCGGAGAACTCGAACTCCAGCCCCGTATCGAGCGAGATGCCAGTGGCGCCGGGGAGTGGAACGCTGCGCGTGAGGCTCGGATGCACCGTGTCCTCGGCGCGTGGATCGATGTCGTTCTCGACCTCAGGCAGGTTCATGCACGCGGAGATCAACCCGACGAGCAACAGGGAAAAGTAACGTTGGATGGTTTGCATACCGCCCTTCAATGCAGGGCCCGTTCCAGGCACCTGTGACTCCGTCCCGGAATACTCAAGTCCCCGGAACCACGGGCCGCGAGCATGCCCCATCGTGGCTGATGGTAGGAGCCAGGCCTCTCCTCCGTCCCACCTCCCGGACCCCCCATCCACGGTGGTGGACTCCCCCCTCGAAACACGAACGCCGCTCCAGGGTATCCCCCCGAGCGGCGCGTGTGCGACCAGGTGGTCGTAGTGGCTACTTCTTCTTCCGGTTCTTCTTCTTGTTTTCCTTCTCCCGCTTGCGGCGCTCCTTGATGGCGTCCTTGTTTTCGGACTTGCCGCTCACGGCGCCCGGCATCGCGTAGCCCATCATGCGCGCCTTGGCCATGGCGGCCTGGCCCATGGGCGGCGTGTAGCCGGGGGCGATCTGCGGCATCTGCATGGGCATTCCGCCCATCCCCATGCCGGCCATCGCCTTCTCCATCATCTTCGGGTCCTTCCCGAAGACGCTGGAGAGATCCATGTTCTTCATCTGCGCGAGCTGGCCCATCTGCTTGAAGCCGGGGATGCGGCCCAGCAGGCCCGGGTTCTGGCCGATGGTGCCCATCACCTGCTGCATCATCCCGAACTTCTGCAGCAGCTCGCGCACCTCCTCCGGCTTGCGTCCGCTACCCCGGGCGATGCGCTTCACCCGGCTGTCGTTGATGATGCTCGGCCGCAGGCGCTCCTTCTCGGTCATCGAGTCGTACATCGACTCGATCTTCGTCAGCTCCTTCTCGTCCGGGTTGAGCTGATCGGTGAGCTCGCCGAAGAGGGGGAACTTCTCGAGCAGATCCTTCAGCGGACCCATCTTCCGCACCATGCGGATCTGCTCGACGAAGTCCTTCATCGTGAAGTTGCCCGAGAGGAGCTTCTGCGCGTCCTCGGCGGCCTTCTTCTCGTCGACGACCTGCTCGAAGTCCTTCATCAGCCCGACGATGTCGCCGAAGCCGAGGATGCGGCTGGCGAGCCCGTCCGGGCGGAACTCCTCGAGCTTGTCCATCGACTCGCCCATGCCGAGGAACTTGATGGGCTTGCCCGTCACCTCCTTGATGGAGAGCGCCGCGCCACCACGCGCGTCACCGTCCAGCTTGGTGAGGATGAAGCCGTCGAGCTCCAGGCGACGGTCGAACTCGGCCGCGGTGCGCACCGAGTCCTGGCCGATCATCGCGTCGCACACCAGGAGGATGTTGTCCGGCCGGACGTTGGACTTGATGGCCTCCAGCTCGCTCATCAGCGCTTCGTCGATGGCGAGCCGGCCGGCGGTGTCGATGATCACCACGTCGCACTTCTGCTCGCGCGCGGCGGCGTAGCCGCGCTTCGCCAGCTCGGGCGGAGGGACGTCGGGCTCGAAGTAGACGGGCACCTTCAGCCGCTCGCCGAGCACCTTGAGCTGATCCACCGCGGCGGGCCGATAGATGTCGGCGGCCACGAGCAGGGGCTTGCGGCCCTCCTTGAGGAGCTTGTTGGCGAGCTTGCCGGTGGTGGTCGTCTTACCCGAGCCCTGGAGGCCCACCATCATGATGCCGCTGAGCTGATCTCGCGGCTTGAGCTTGATGCTGGTGTCCACCGGCCCCATGAGGGCCTCGAGCTCGTCGTGGCAGACCTTGATGAAGTGGTCGCCGGCGGTGACGCGCACCTTGCGACCGGTCTTGTCGGTGATGGACGTCTGCACCACCTCGCCGGTGGCCTTCTCGCGCACGCGTGCGACGAACTTCTTGACTACATCGAAGGCAACGTCGGCTTCGAGGAGGGAGACGCGGATGTCGCGGAGCGACTCGTCCACCATCTCCGGGGTGATTTCGGTCTTGCCTGCCAGGCGGTTCTTGGCGGCGCGGAAGCCCTTGGCGACGGTTTCGAGCATGGCGGTCGCTATATAACAGTGGAGGGCCGGACGGGATGCCCATGTGTGTTGCCGTCGTCCAGCGGGCGAGGGCGGGTGTCCAGCAGGCGCTGCCGGCCCGAAATCCTCAACATTCCCGAGGACCTGGCGCTTCCCCTCTCGGAAGGGGTCGACCCCGGCTCCCTCTTCTTCCGCTTCGCTCCAGGTGGTAGGTGTGCCCGACAGCCTGGCGGTCAGGCGCGGCTTGGGGTGCATCCCCCAGGAGGCGACACCAATGAGCGATTCCTCCACCATGCAGCAGGATGACGAGCAGCCCAGGCCCCTCCGGGTTCAGGACTACGAGGAACTGGCGCGGGTGCGCATGGAGCCCGCCGCATGGGACTACCTCCAGGGCGGCAGCGACGATGAGGTGACGCTGCGGGCCAACCGCGAGGTGTTCTCCCGGCTGCACCTGAGACCCCGGGTGCTGGTGGACGTGTCGCGTTGCGAGCTGTCCACCCAGGTGGCTGGCACCCCCATGTCCATGCCCCTCCTGGTGGCGCCCATGGCCTACCATCGCCTGGCCGATCCGGAGGGAGAGGTGGCCACCGCGAGGGGGGCAGGGGCGGTGGGCGTCCCGATGGTGGTGAGCACCTTCTCCAGCCGCACCCTGGAGGACGTGGCCGCCGCCGCCCAGGGGCCGCTCTGGCTGCAGGTGTACTGCTTCCGCCGCCGCGAGGTGACGGCGACGCTGCTGCGCCGCGCCGAGGCCGCCGGCTACCGGGCCCTGGTCCTCACCGTCGATGCTCCCCGTCTGGGCCGGCGCGAGCGTGACCTGCGCAACGGCTTCGGCCTCCCCCCGCACATCCAGGCCGCCAACTTCTCAGAGGAGCTGACCGCTGCCTTGTCCACCCGCGAGCATGGCCGCTCCGGCATCTCCCTCCACGCCCAGGAGGCCTTCGATACCTCGATGAGCTGGGAGGTGGTGGAGTGGGTGCGCTCGGTGTCTCGCCTGCCCCTGCTGCTCAAGGGCGTGCTCACCGCCGAGGATGCCGCTCGTGCCGCCTCGCTGGGCGTGGATGGCATCATCGTCTCCAACCATGGCGGCCGGCAGTTGGACGGCTCGGTGACCAGCCTGGATGCACTCCCCGAAGTGGTGCGAGCCGTCCAGGGCCGCTGCGAGGTGCTGATGGACGGGGGCATCCGCCGGGGCACGGACGTGCTCAAGGCCCTCGCCCTGGGAGCGCGCGCCGTGCTGGTGGGCCGCCCTGTCTTCTGGGGCCTGGCCACCGCCGGCGAGCAGGGTGTCTCCCACCTCCTCTCCCTCCTGCGCGAGGAACTGGCGCTGGCCATGGCCGTCGCGGGTCGTCCCACCCTGGGGGATATCGATTCTTCCCTCGTTTTCCGGCCTTGATGGGATTTTCTTTCCTGTCTGGATGTGGAAACATACAGCTCGAGCCGCTTGACGAGTGCCTGCCAGATGGGCTGGTCGGCCTCGTATGACGCTGCGGAGGAGCGCTGGCCTTGGACTTTGACGGGATCGATCACCTCGAGCTGTATGTGGGCAACCTCGAAGAGGCTGCGAAGCCGTTCTGTTCCGGTCTCGGATTCCGGGTGACGGGCCGGTCGGGTCCAGAGCTGGAGCAACAGGGACGCCGCAGCCTCCTGATCGAGCAGGGCCGCATTCGCTTGGTGCTCACCCAGGCGTTGGCGGCCGGGGACGAGGCCGCGGCCTATGTCGAGCTGCACGGGGACGGGGTGAAGGACGTGGCGCTGCGCACGGCGGATGCGGCGGCGACCTTCCACGAGGCGGTGAGGCGGGGCGCACGGCCGGTGTGCGAGCCGAGGGTGTACGAAGGCCCTGGCGGGCGACTGGTGCGGGCCACGGTGGCCTCTCCGGTGGGGGACGTGGTGCATTCCTTCATCCAGCGCGAGGCGCCCGAGACGGACTTCTGGCCTGGGCGTTTCCAGCCAGTGGTGGCTCAGGAGCCGGAGCGCGAGATGATGGTGACGCTGGACCACGTGGCCCTGTGCCTGAGTCCAGGCACGCTCCAGGAGACCGTGGACGCCTACGCGCGGCTGCTGGGCCTGCACGAGAGCCACGAGGAGAACGTGGAGACGAAGCACGGGGGCATGAACTCCAAGGTGGTGCAGGATGCCTCCGGGCGGGTGTGCTTCCCGATGATGGAGCCGATGCCCGGCAAGCTGCCGGGGCAGATCGATCGGTTCCTCGAAAATCACCGCGGGCCGGGCGCGCAGCATCTGGCCTTTCTCTGTGAGGACATCCTCGACTCCGTCCGCGGGCTGCACGAGCGTCAGGTGGCCCTCCTGGACAGCCCCCCCGGCTACTACGAGGCGCTGCCGGCGCGGGTGGGCGCGCTGGACGAGGAGCTGGAGTCGTTGCGCGCGGGCAATGTGCTGGTGGACAGGGAGGGCGAGGGCTACCTGCTGCAGGTCTTCACCCGCTCGGTGCATGCCCGGCGCACGATCTTCTTCGAGTTCATCCAGCGCAAGGCGGCGCGGGGCTTTGGCACGGCCAATGTTCGCGCGCTCTACCAGTCCGTGGAGCAGGAGATGATGCGCAGGGAGCGGGAGGCTCGCCGCGAGAGCCTCCCTCATACCAGTACCTGAGGCCTGCATGTCTGGTCCTGCTGCCCCGAGTCGGGCTGCAGGCCCAGGGTTCCTCGCCTGCTCAGGGTTCCAGGAGCAGATCGGTGAGGCCGTAGAGCCGTACAGCGGTGAGGCCGCGGGCCTGGGCCTCGGTGAGCAGCCGGTCCGACTCCTTCATGCGCGGCGTCTCGGAGGAGCTGGGCGGGCCGATGATGTGCTCCATCCAGGGCTCCAGCCCCATGGCGTAGTTGTACAGCCTCGAGGCCCCCACCAACTCCAGGATCCGCAGGCCCTCGTTCGCGTTGCTTCCACGGCAGCGCCGGTTCTTTTCCAGCTTGCGGTCACGCTTCTTGGGGAAGAGCGCCTCGAGCGTCCAGGTGTGCGGCGCACCCTCGATCTCCGTGTTCATGAAGACCGTCTGGATGGGGCCGAGGTTCTGGCGCAGGTGGCGGTAGACGACCTCATCCACGCACATGGAGTCAGCGGCGAAGAGGAGCTGCTGCTTGCCGGCGCGCACCACGTAAGAGGACTTGGCGTGGCCGATGTCGCCGTGCTCGCCGAGGAAGGGCACCGCGATGAGCTCGCCATCAGGCAGGGGGATGGACTCGTAGCTCTCCAACTCGAGGACGTTCTCGAAGCCCAGCGAGCGAGCCAGCAGCTTGGGCGAGTAGTCGCCCACCAGGAAGCCATTGCAGCGCGGCACCACCAGGTGGCCGATGCGGTGGCGCAGCCGCAGCAGCGTGTCGATGGCGAGGTGGTCCGGATGGCTGTGGGTGATGAGCGCGTAGTCGATGCGCGGCGGCAGCTCGTGGAAGGTGAACCGCTCCATGCCCCCGCTGGTCGGGCGGGGGCTGATGACCGGGTCCACGAGAATGGTGATGCCCTTCCACTCCACCAGGGCACAGGCATGCCCCAGGTAGCGTACGCGCGGCTGCGGGCCCTCCCAGGGCGTGTAGGTGGCGGGCGGTGCGTCGGTGAGCAGCGGTAGCAGTTGCTCGTCGCTGGTGACGGCCGAGCCCAGCACATCGCGCAGGTAGCCGAGCGGCCGGGGCGACAAGTCCGTCTCGAAGAGCTGGCTGATGCGCTGCTCGGAGAAGGGCACCGCCCAGTCGAGCTGTCCGGGCTCCATCAGGTAGGGCGTCGTGAAGAGGTGGGGGCGGCTGGCATCCGACTCCAGCGGCAGCAGCCGTAGGGATTGGAGCTGCGGCTTGTGGTAGGGGCTGCGGTAGAGCGCCCCCTCCATCACTCGGACGAAGGGCCGGTTGATGTAGTCGTACGAGAGTTCGACCAGACCCCGCAGCGGCTCGGGCACCTTCTCGTAGAGAGGCTCCAGCGACTGGCCCTTGGCCTCCTCCATCAGCCAGCCCTGGAACTGCTCGAGGGACTCGGCCAGATGTATCCGGTCTGCCTGGGCCTCCTGCATCTGCTGCAGTAGGACCTTGACCTCTCCCGCTCGCTGCGGGTCAACGCCGACGAAGGTGCCGCCGCTCAGGGCCGGATCCCTGGCTGCCCGTGCGTGGAAGTCAGGGTTCTGCAGATATGCCTTGAGTAGTGGCAGCTGGGACTTGTGTACGTGGAGGCTGGCCGGAATGGGGGCCATGTTCATCCACCATGCGCTCCAGCTCTGGATGAGCGGGGCGACGCAGGTGTGATCAGCCAATCGATAGGTTTGCTCGGACATGAGAGGAGTGTAACTCCTCCGGGTGCAGGGGAAGAGGGCACTCTCGCGAGCTGGAATCAGGAGGTGCCCCGCCGGGCCGGGGACGGAGCTGGCTCGGCCGACAGCTTCTTCCGTACCTCCGCGTCGTCCAGTTCATCGAGCTGCGCCACCATGGACTCGAGCTCTGACAGATCCACCTGGGCCGAGAGCCGCATGATGTTCAGCGAGAGCCCGGCCACCGTGGGGGTCTCGAAGAACTCCTGGAGTGACAGCTCCACGGCGAAGGAGGAGCGGATGCGTGAGACGACCTGCGTGGCCAGCAGGGAGTGGCCGCCCAGGTTGAAGAAGTTGTCATGCAGGCCCACTCGCTCGACGCGCAGCAGCTCGCTCCAGAGGGCGGCGAGCCGCTGCTCGAGCTCGTCGTGAGGCGCGACGTACTCGGAGGTGGCCACGAGCGCCCCGTTCGGAGTCGGCAGAGCCTTCCTGTCCACCTTGCCATTGGAGGTGAGGGGCATGGCCTCCAGGAAGACGAAGGCCGCGGGCACCATGTACTCGGGCAGCCTTTGCTGGAGGAAGTCGCGCACGGCGGTGATGGAGGGCGGCTGACCGACGGTGGCTGGCACCACGTAGGCCACCAGCCGCTTGTCGCCAGGAGCCTCCTCTCGCACCAGCACCACGGCCTGCCGCACCTGCGTGTGCCGTTCCAGCACGGTTTCGATCTCGCCCAGCTCGATGCGGTAGCCGCGCACCTTCACCTGGAAGTCGATGCGGCCCAGGAACTCCAGCGAGCCGTCGGTACGGCGGCGCACCCGGTCTCCCGTGCGGTAGAGCCGGGCACCGGGCGTGGCGCTGAACGGGTCCGGCACGAAGCGCTCGGCGGTGAGCTCGGGGCGGCCGATGTAGCCGCGCGTTACGCCGCCGCCGCCGATGTAGAGCTCAGCGGAGACGCCCAGGGGCACCGGTTCCAGGTGCTCGTACGGGCCCCTGCTCGGTGAGGGTATAGGTGGTGCGAAGCACCTCGTGGCGGCGCACCAGTTCGTCCAGCGTCGCCTGGAGCGCGCTCACGTCCAGAGGGCCCGAGAGACGGAAGGCGGACGGGTTGTTGTAGGCCACGTTGTTCCGCTCGAGCCCTTGCAGGAACCACAGCCGCTGCTGGACGAAGGAGAGCGGCAGCGGTTGCTCCCGGGGCACGCGCACCAGCGCGGAGGGCTCGGCC
>QKJM01000300.1 GCA_003249315.1 Archangium sp. | reverse complement strand
CATCCCCTCCGGGCTCGCGTCCCGGCGCACGTGCTCGTCGACCGCGAACTGGGTGACCCCCTTCCGGGTCTTCAGCTCCACCGGGACGATCTGTCCTGTGAAGAGGCCGCCGTCGATGGCCCGGGCCGCACGGCGGTGGCTCTCCACGGCGTAGGCATCTTGATCCTCGCGGCTGACCCCCCACTTGGCCGCCACGTTTTCCGCCGTCACCCCCATGTGGCAGTCCTCGAAGGGATCGGTCAGCGCCCCAACCATGGCGTCCACCACCTGCCCGTCGTTCATCCGCTGCCCCCACCGGAGCCCCGGCAACCAGTACTGGCCCCGAGACATGCACTCGGCGCCGCCGGCCACGGCCACCTCCACATCGCCGAGCAGGATCAACTGGGCTGCCGAGACGATGGCCTGCAAGCCGCTGCCGCACAGGCGGTTCACGGTGACGGCCGGCGTCTCGACCGGCAGGCCGCCGTTCACCGCCGCGACGCGCGACAGGTACATGTCGCGGCGCTCGGTATGGATCACGTTGCCGAACGCACAGTGGCCGACCTCGGCCGGCGCCACCCCCGCCCGCTGCACCACCTCGCGCACCACCAAAGCCGCCAGGTCGCACGGGGGTTGGTCCTTGAGACTGCCGCCGTAGCTCCCCACCGCCGTGCGTACCCCGCTGACCACCACCACCTCGCGCTCGCTTCCCATCCCTCACGCTCCCTTCGTCTCAGACTCCACTCAGCCAGGTTGCGACCCCTTGTTAGCCTCCGTTCCACGAATTCTGAGCACCTGCACTTCCGAGACATCTACCCAATTCCGCTGGGCGGCCGCCGCAGCGACGGGAACACCCTCGCGGACCGGAATGTACACCTTGGGGGGCCAGCGTCAACGGCTGCCGCCCACGGCAGTCCAAGGGGAGACCGGGCAGGCTTCGCGGCGCATCTGTGAGGGGAATCGGCAGAGGCGGCACTCGGCGCCAGAGCGCAGGGCAGGACAGCCTGGAGCTTGAGGCCGCTAGAGAGGCGGTCGCCTTCTGAGGTCAGGCCTTCTTCAGAAGGGCCGGGATGATGTCGAGAGCGACGTCGCGGTTGGCGGCCCAGAGTTGTGCCAGCGGGGCCCGTACCGAGTCCCAACGTGCCCCGGGGGCCGCGGCCGCCGAGAGGGCTCTCTCCACCAAGTCACCGGTCTTCTTCAGGTCCAGAAGGTCTCCCATCATCTTCTGGATCCTGTCCATGTCTCCCTCGGGCCGCTTTAGTTCTGCCCCGAGGTCCGAGAGAAGCGCCTCCATGGCCTCGAAGCGACCAGGTTGCAGCCCTTCGGGGCGGCCGGATGCATCTGCGCTCTTGTTCACGGATGGCTCCTTGGTCGATGGGGGATCTCCGTTTGCGGAGGGGTCTTCGAAGTCTGCGCGGTGCGCCGAATCATGGCGCGGACGAGCAGATTGAAGGCAACCGCTGGTGCGGTCCGCCTTCACCAAGGCGCGGAGAATTCCCTCCACCTCGTCCAGATCAGCGAGAACTTCCTTGTACTCTGTGGGCGGCAGTTCTTCCCGGCGCCACATGGCGTTGGCTACGCGGGACACGCGCAACACGGAGAACCGGTCGAGCCCCGAGCGGTCCTCGGCACCGGCCAGGCACTGACGGACTGACGCCAGCCACTCCACGAACTTGGGATGATGAGGCCCGATGGAACGGCGGTCCTCTCTTAGCTCCGAGAGCCCTTCGAGAAGACGCTCTGACTCTAGCGACATCAACCCGCCTCTCCGCCGTGAGAGAAAGTTCCTTTAACTACGACGGAACGGCTCCGATCCGTGAAAACTTTAGGCTGACTCGGTGTCGGTGGGCTGCGTACGCGTCCGCGCTGTCGGGGTCAGGATCGGCTGTTCGTGCCCTCCTGAAGGAGGGTTTGAATCCCTTGGAAGAAGCTCTTCGCCTGATTCCGGTTTTCGACCTCGCTCCGCTCCGGCATCGCGCCTCCCCTCTCCGTGAGGTTTAGGGGCACGTCCCCAAGAAACCGAGAAGGCGTAGTGACCCCGACGTGCCCCCGGCGTCGGCGAGTGCGAGCGTGGCACAGGACCAGCCGCTCTTGCGCCCGGGTCATGCCCACGTAGCAGAGGCGCCGCTCCTCTTGCAGTCCTGCGTCGTCTAATTCGCGCCCCTTGACGAGCGGCAGCAACCCCTCCTCCAAGCCGGCCAGGAATACGACGGGAAACTCCAGGCCCTTGGCGGAGTGCAGGGTCATCAACGTGACCGCGTTGCCCTCTTCCTCGTCTTGTTCGGTGGGGGGATCCAGACTGAGCTTCTCGACGAAGAGACCGAGATCGACGACGCCGTTGCGACGTGGCCCATCGGCCACGGAATCGGCCAATTCCTCAAGCAGTTCCAAACGCCTCTGGACCGCCCTGGGCGAGTCGTAGGTGGCCTCCACCTCGGCGCGCAGGCCGGCCTCCCGGAAGAAGTCCCGCAACCCTGCCGGGGTAAGGCCCTCCTGGCGGAATCGTCGCCCGTAGCCGTCCAGGAGGTGGACCAAGCTACGAGCACCCGCCCGCGCCTGGGGAGGAAGGGCCTCGGCTTTGGTCAAGGCGTTCCGCAGGCTGTCCCCACGTCCTTCGGCCGCGTTGCGCAACGCGAGGAGGGTTTGGGGCCCTAGCCCCCGCTTGGGCACATTCGCGATGCGCAGTAGGCTCGAATCGTCCCTGGGGTTGTGCATGGCCTTGAGGTAGGCGAGCACGTCCCGCACCTCTTTGCGATCGAAGAACCGGGAACCGCCGACCACGCGGTAGGGAATGGCGTGGGTGCGGAGAGCCTCCTCGAAGGGACGGGACTGGGCATTGGTACGATAGAGCACGGCGAAGTGGGACCAGGGTCGCCGGGTGCGATAGGTCTCGGCCAGGATGGCACTGGCCACCTCCTCCGCCTCGCCGGCAGCGTCTTCCGCGGCGACCCAGCCTACCGGATCGCCAGTGCCGCGGAGGGTCCAGAGCCTCTTCTCCCGACGGTCCGGGATGCGGGCGACCACCCCATGGGCTGCGTCCAGGACCGTGGAGGTGCTGCGGTAGTTCTCTTCCAAGAGAACTACCGTTGCCCCGGGAAAATGCTCCTCGAAGCGCAGGATCAGTCCTACCTCCGCTCCCCGCCACCCGTAGATGGCCTGGTCGTCGTCTCCCACCACGCACAGGTTCCGTCGTTCGCCGGCCAGAGCCCTCAAGAGTTCGAACTGGACGGGGTTCGTGTCCTGGTACTCGTCCACCAGGAGGAAGTGGAACACTTGCTGCCAGTGGGCCAGGCAGTCGGGGCTCTCGCGGAATATCTGCAGGGGCAGGAGAAGCAAATCATCGAAGTCCACGGCGTTGTGAGACCGGAGGACCGACTGGTAGACGGCGTAGGCGTCCCGAAGTGCCCGCAGACGAGCATCGCCCGCCGGCGGCTCCACGTCTTCCGGCGCCACCCCTCGGTTCTTCCAGTAGGCAATGGCTTCCTGGACTTCCACAGGGTCAAAAGGGAGCCGCGCCTCCCGAACGATGTCTCGCAGCGTCGCCCGCTGGTCGGACTCCCCGTGGAGGCTGAAACGGGTGTCACGGCCCAGCCGCCCAATGTCCTCGCGGAGGATGCGAAGGCCCAGGGAGTGGAACGTGCTGACCGTCAGCCCCTCTACCCGTCCGCGACCCGCCAAGCTCTCGACTCTCTCGGCGACCTCCCGGGCCGCCTTGTTGGTGAAGGAGAGCGCCAGGATCCGTTCCGCGGGAACCCCAAGCCGCAAGAGGTGAGCGATCCGGTATGTGATCACCCGGGTCTTGCCCGAACCGGCCCCGGCCAAGACCAGAAGCGGCCCCTCCCGGTGGGTCACCGCTTCCAGCTGCCGGTCGTTTAGGTCCCCGAGGTTCACAGAGACTCGAGCTCCTCGAGCATTTCTTGGAGGACCCGGTATCCCCCGGCCCAGAAGCCGGGATCCTCCATGTCATAGCCGAGGTCGCTGACCAGCTCCGCCGGCGTGCGACTGCCTCCAGCCGACAAAAGATCCATCAGTTTCGGTGCGAACCCGGCCCCCTCTTCCTGGTAGCGACGGTACAGGGCGAGGACGAGGAGCTCGCCGAAGACGTACGCGTAACAGTAGAAACGGGTGTGCACGAAGTGGGGGATCGCGCCCCAATACCAGCGGGAGACGGGCAGGTGAT
>QKJM01000995.1 GCA_003249315.1 Archangium sp. | reverse complement strand
AGATCCCAGGAGGTGGACCTCCTGGCCCGGTGCGTCAGGACTCCACTCCCAGGCCCTCGGCTGTAAAGAAGTCTGACATGATTCCGACAATCCGCTGAAATGACCGCCATTTGTGGTCCACCTCTGGACTGTCCGAAAAAAGGACATATGTGTCCTCGTTCAGGACAGCCCACCGACCAGCCCCTCGTTGGCGAGGAAGAGAGGCGGCGAGAGCCCCCGGAGCCGCGTGTTAAGGAGGGGCCATGCCTCCCCGACGTCCCGAAATCCTCGCTCCAGCGGGCGACCTGGAGTCCCTGCGGGCCGCGCTCGCCAGCGGAGCGGATGCCATCTACTTCGGGCTGGACGAGGGCTTCAACGCCCGCGCCCGCGCCGACAACTTCTCCCTCGAGCGCCTTCCCGAGACGATGGCGCTCGTCCACCGGGCGGGGGCACGCGCCTACCTCACCCTCAACACGCTCCTCTTCGAGCCCGAGCTACCCGCCGTGGAGCGGCTGCTGCGCCAGGTGGCGACCGCGGGGGTGGATGCGTTGATCGTCCAGGATCCGGCCGTGGCCCTGCTGGCGCGCGCCGTCTGCCCCCGGCTGGAGCTGCACGCCTCCACGCAGATGACCATCTCCAGCGCGGAGGGAATCCGCTTCGCCCGGGGACTGGGGATGAGCCGGGTGGTGGTGCCTCGCGAGCTGTCGGTGGCCGAAATCCGCCGGCTGGCCGGGCAGACGGACATGGAGCTGGAGGTCTTCATCCACGGCGCGCTCTGCATGTCCTGGAGCGGCCAATGCCTCACCAGCGAGGCCTGGGGAGGGCGCTCGGCCAACCGGGGCCAGTGCGCCCAGTCCTGTCGCCTGCCATACGAGCTGGTGGTGGACGGCCGTCCGCGCGAGCTGGGAGACGTGAAGTACCTGCTCAGCCCGAAGGACCTGGCCGGAGCGTTCGCCGTGCCCGCGCTGGTGGAGCTCGGCGTACACAGCCTGAAGATTGAAGGTCGGCTGAAGGGCGCGCAGTACGTGGTGACGGCGGTGCAGGGGTACCGGCGCTGGGTGGACGGACTGGTGGAGGGCAAGCGGAACGAGGAGCAGCTCTCGCGCGACCTGGCCGACATGTCCCTCACCTACAGCCGCGGCTTCTCCCACGGCTTCCTTGCGGGCTCGGACCACCAGACGCTGGTGGAGGGCCGCTTCCCCAAGCACCGGGGCCTGTACCTGGGGCGGGTGCGCGCGGTGTCCGGCAGGGAGGTGCTCGTCACCCCGGACGAGCGCCCGTGGACGGGAGGTCTGGGGCTGGGCGTCGAGCGCCCCGAGGCGCCGGGGGGACAGGTGTCCTCTCCCCTCGAGGTGGCCGAGCCCGCGCCGGCGGCGGTGGAGCCGCGCCCGGGGATGGGGGTGGTGTTCGATGCGGGCAACCCCGAGGACAAGCACGAGCCCGGAGGCCCCATCTTCCGCGTCGAGCGGAGGGGCGACGACTGGGTGCTGGGCTTCGGCCAGCCCGGACCGGAGCTGAGGCGGGTGGCGGCTGGGCAGCGGGTATGGCTCAACAGCGCCCCGTCGCTGGCGAAGCGCACGGAGGCCCTGATGTCCCAGGGCGAGCCCGAGGGCCGCATTCCGCTGACGCTCACGGTATCGGGGGCGGAGGGGGAGCCGCTGAGCCTGCGAGCGAGCGCCGGGGACTTCGAGAGCGAGGCCCGCAGCCAGGGGGTGCTGGTGGTGTCGCGAGGCGGGGGCCTGGACGAGGCGCTGCTGCGGGACAAGCTGGGGGCCTTCGGAGGCACGCCCTTCTCGGTGGCGCGGCTGGACTGCACGGGGCTGGCGCCGGGGCTGCACCTGCCCGTCTCCGAGCTGAAGGCGCTGCGGCGCCAGGTGGTGGCCGAGCTCACCGCCCAGGTCGAGCGGGGCCCGCGACGCACGGTGGAGGAGGGGCCGGTGTGCGAGAAGGTGCGCGCCACACTGCTCGAGCGCGTGTCCGCGGTGCCGGAGGAGGAGGCAGCGCGCCTGTTGCCGCTGTGCCGCACCGAGGCGCAGCTCGAGGCGGTGCTCGAGGCGGGGCTGGGAGAGGTGGAGCTGGACTGGATGGAGTTGGTGGGCCTGCAGCGCGCGGTGGAGCGGGCGAGGGCGGCGGGCCTGAGGGTGACGCTGGCGACGGTGCGGGTGCAGAAGCCGGGCGAGGAGGGCTACGACGGGCGCCTGGAGCGGCTGCGCCCGGACGCGGTGCTGGTGAGGCACTGGGGCGCGCTCATCCACTTCCTGGAGCGCCCGGAGGGCCAGCCGCGTCCGGTGCTGCATGGGGACTTCTCCCTCAACGTGACGAACTCGCTGACGGCGGCGCACCTGCTGGGGCTGGGGCTGGACACGCTCACCTTGTCGCACGACCTGGACGAGACGCAGCTCTTCTCGCTGCTGGAGCACGCGCCGGCGGGGCGCTTCACGGTGGCGCTGCACCACCACATCGCGACGTTCCACACGGAGCACTGCGTGTACTCACACACGCTGTCGGGAGGGCGGGACTACCGGAGCTGCGGGAGGCCGTGCGAGCAGCACCAGCTCTCTTTGAGGGATCGGATTGGACTGGAGCACCCGGTCATCGTGGACGTGGGGTGTCGCAACACGGTGTTCAACGCGCAGGCGCAGAGCGCGGCGTCGTTGGTGCCGAGGCTGCTGGAGCGGGGAGTAAAACGCTTCCGGGTGGAGTTCGTGCGCGAGTCGAAGGAGGAGGCGTCCCGGGTGCTGGGCGCCTACCAGGAGCTGCTGGCGGGGCGACTGAGCCCGGCGGAGGCGGTGAAGCGAGCAGCGGTACACGAGCAGTTTGGCGTCACGAAGGGCACCATGAAGGTCCTCGGATGACCCCCTCTCCCTCTGGGAGAGGGACGGGGTGAGGGTGCCGCGGGCCCCGGGGACGATCCCCTGAGAACCCGCCCCCGCGCTACACTGCGCGCCCATGACGCGGACACGGGTGGCCCTGGTCGGATATGGGAGGTTCGGAGGCGCCCTGGGGGCGCTGCTGACGGAGTCGGGCCAGGACTACCGGGCGTATGATCCATACGCCGAGGTGCCCGAACCGCACCGGGCCGCCGACCTTCGGGAGCTGGTGACCGGAGCGGAGCTGGTGGTGGTGACGGTACCGGTGCCGAGGCTCCGCGCGGTGCTGGAGGCGCTGCGTCCGCACCTGAGCCCCGAGCAGCTCGTGCTGGACGTGGGCAGCGTCAAGGTGAGGCCGGTGGAGGACCTGACGGCGGTGCTGGGGTCGGAGGTGCCCTGGGTGGGCACGCACCCGCTGTTCGGCCCGCTGAGCCTGGCGATGGCGGAGCGCCCGCTTCGGGTGGTGGTGTGCCCCAACCCGCTCCACCCGGGAGCGGCCGAGCGCGTGCGCCGCTTCTACGAGGGGCTGGGCTGCGAGGTGATAGAGCAGACGCCGGAGGGGCATGACCGGGTGATGGCGCACACCCATGCCATCACCTTCTTCGTGGCCAAGGGGATGATCGACGCGGGCGCGGGGATGGACATGCCCTTCGCGCCCGCGAGCTTCAAGGCGCTGGCGCGCACCATCGCCATCGTCCGCTCGGACGCGGGGCACCTCTTCTCCGCCATCCAGCGGGAGAACCCCTTTGCCCCGGAGGCGCGTCGGAGGCTGCTGGAGGCGCTCGGGGAAATCCACCGCGAGCTGGAGACGATGCCCGCTCAGGCCGAGGCACCGGAGACGGCGCGGCTGACGATTCCAGCGCTGGAGACGGGGGAGCCGGAGCTGCGAGAGACGCGCGAGCACATCGACCAGCTCGACCGGGAGCTGCTGGGGCTGCTGGCCCGGAGAGCGCAGCTCGCCCAGCGCGCGGCCCGGGTCAAGGAGAAGGCGGGACACCCAGTGGTGGACCCCGCGCGGGAGGAGGCGCTGCTCGCGGCGCGCAGGGCCTGGGCGAGCGAGCAGGGGCTGGACGCGGAGGGCGTGGAGTCCATCTTCCACGCCATCCTCCGCTTCTCCCGTCGCTCCCAGCTCACGAAGGGCTGAGTCCGCCCTCAGGGGCCCAGGATGATGCGCAGCTCGTCGAGCATCTCGCTCTCGGCGGCCTGGAGGTGGCCGTCGCAAGCGATGAGCGCGCGGACGGCCTCGAATACCGCGTCCGGGCGCTCGCGCAGCAGCCCGAGGTCGGGAGCGGGCAACAGCTCCTTCCCATCCAGACAGGCCTTGAGGGCGCCAACCTCCGCCTCGGGCACGCCCCAGCTTCGCGCCGCCCCGAGGATGAGTCCCACCTCCTCTGGCGCCACCCGCTCATCGCTCCACGCCAACTGCAGCAGCAGCTTGAGCACCTCGATGTTGAAGTCATCCTCGGCCGTCAGCCTTGCCATGCACACTCTCCTGACCGGGAGCCTCGCCTGTCCCGCCCCCGCGCGTCCATGGGGAAGCGGGCGAGGGCCTCACCAGGAGAAGAGCAGGCAGAAGTCCGTACCGGGCCCCTGCTCGTCCGTCAGCCGGACCTCCATCTGGAGGCCGGTGAGGAGCCGGATGCCCTCCGCGTAGAAGCCCTGAATCCACGAGGGCCCCAGCATCTCGTGCTGGAAGAAGAGCCGGGCCCGCTGGGGGCCCAGCCACTCATAGCCTCGCTCCCCATAGGTGGCGGAGACCTTGGCGGAGCTCATCGTGGAGTTCAGCGCCCCATGCGGCTCCCTGCCAGCCACCAGCGTATAGGCCCTGCCCAGGGGGCTGCCCAGGAAGCGCCGCGCCGTGGCCTGCCCCACCCGCTCCAGCGCCTGGCAATAGACGAGTGTCCGCGGCTCCCCCTCATCCAGCCCGGCATCCATCAGCCGCAGCAGGCCCGCCACCGGGTAGCGGAAGAACCCCATCCACCCCCCCGGCCCCGCGACCGCGGCCCGCCCCCGCGCCACCGCCTCGGGACCGAACAGCTCCCCCATGCACTCCACGGTGTACTCGTAGAAGAGCCCGAGGACCTGGTCCTCGGAGCGGGCCATCTGGATGCGTTGCTGCAGGGCCTCCTGGGTGTCCATCCGCTCCTTCCACGTTCGCCACCATGACTGTCTATCAGGGTTTGTCCGTCCTTGCGACCACCCCCCCCGCCCGGCGACCGCTGCGCTGGATGCACCCCGACGCGACAGATGCGCCCCCACCGCAGACCCGTGAGTCGTGCAAACCCATGACACTCCCCCAGCGCCGGAAAATGCAAGCCATTGCGAGGTGTGCCGAACGGACTTTTCCAGTCTCACCGAGCCCCGCGGAGACAGCGATAGAGAATGAATCATCCCACCTTGACGAACGCCACGGTCGAGCGTTTTCTATTCATGTAAGGAATTGAGCAGGGAGGGAGACATGGAGACGCAGGTCGGTGCGGCGCCGGTGGCTGGCGCCTACTCGGGATACTCGCTGCATGGGGAGGGCCCCGAGGGCATCAACCTCATCCTGTCCCATCCCGGCATCAGTTGTAGCCGGGTGACGAGGCTGAGCCCCACTGCGGTGTGGGCCCTGCCGGAGCCCGGCGCGCCCCTGCCGCAGCGCGAGCGGGTGCTGCAGGTGCTGCTGGACGGGCACGGGCTCACCATCGGTCCGCTGCGCGGGGAGACGCTCTGGAGCGACTCGCGGCGGCTGGACGCGCCCATCGGCATCCAGCTCCAGGACGTGTCGTTGACGCAGGGGCGGCAGATCCTCTCCCTGCTGGACGAGGCGACCCGCAATGGGAAGGCGGAGCCGGCGGCCTCGCCCCTGCCCATCCAGGAGACCCTCTCGGACCCCGAGCGCATCCGGGCCGTGCTGCAGGCGGTATGCACCATGCGGCACCAGGGCACGCTCAGGAGGCTGGGGCGCACGGTGCGCGTGGCGCTCGAGCGCTTCGACGAGGAGACCGGGCGGCTGTACTGGCGCGGAGAGGAGCCGGAGGTGACGTGGGGCCCCGGGCCCTATGACATCGAGGTGCTGGGACACAACTCGGCCTACCGTCTGAGGGTGCCGGCGCTGGAGCTGAGAGAAGAGCGGCTGGTGACGCCGCTGCCGAAGCGGATGTGGCAGGTGCGCCACCGCTGGCACCGGCGCGCTCCGGCCCCCGCCGGCCTGCGCGCCCGCTTCCACCACCCCCTGTGGAACGAGCTGGGGGTGCTCGAGCGCGAGGCGGTGGATCTGTCCTTCGCCGGCCTGGCCCTGCGCAACCTCCCCGAGGACCTGGTCTTCCCGGGCCTCGTCCTCCAGGAAATCGAGGTGGAGACGGCGGAAGGCGAGTGCATCCGCCTGCGGGGCGAGGTGCGCTACGTGGCGGACAGGCACCAGGAGGCGCGGGTGTGCGGCCTGCAGGTGACGCCTTGCACGCCGCTGGACGAGGCGCGCTGGATGCACCTCGTCTCCCAGGCGCTCTGCCCCACCACGCGCGGCAGCGGGGAGTTGCTCGAGCCGCTGTGGCAGCTCTACATCGACTCGGGCTACTTCAACCTGGCCGGCAAGTCGGCGGAGTACTTCGAGGAGCTGCGCGCCAGCTTCATCGAAGTGGGCCGGAGCGCCGAGCGCCTCCCGAGACTCTTCTGCCAGACGGTGTGGCCCTCGGAGAGAGGAGTGGAGGCCACCTTCTCCGCCATGCGGCCCTACCGTCACGGGTGGATGCTGCACCAGCTCGCCAAGCGCCTGGGCAAGCCCACCCCCACGCGCAACCCCGCCCAGGTCCTGCGCGACATCCACGTGCGCACGCTGGAGCACGCGCAGAGCGATCCGGACTTCCGGTGGCTGGTGGCCTACGCCGAGGCCACCGTCCCCCTCGTGGAGCGACTCCATCTGCGCTTCGCCCAGGCGCACGTGCGCACGGGCGACGCCCTGTTGATGCCGGTGCGGATGATGGACGTCTACTGCGACGAGCCGAGCGGACTGCCGGCGGACGCCTTCCAGATAGGGCCGGCGAGCCACGAGGAGAAGCAGCGGCTGGTGGAGGAGATTGCCCGCACCCGCCCGGCCAGCTACGTGGACGCGCTGGACTTCACGCGTGACCGGCTGGAGCTGCGAGGGGTGGCGGCGGCGTGGCGAGAGGGTGGGCTGGAGCGCGAGCGTCACATCCTGGTGGCGCGTCGGGACGGGGTGGCGCTGGCGGCCCTGGTGCTGGAGTTGGGGCACCTGGGGACGAACCTCTTCCGCCTGCTGGACGCCGCGCGCCTCTTCCCACTCGCCCCCGAGGGCCGGGAGGCCTACGTCGCGCTGCTGGACGAGGCACGCAGGTGGTACGCCCGGAGGGGCCGCTCCTCCTTCCTCTTCCTGCGCGAGGAGGAGGACGACGGAACCCTCGCCGCCGCGCGCATGCATGACGACCCGGGAACGCGACCCCGCCTGTGGTTGCTCTCCGCGAAGCGGGTCCCCGAGTTCCTGGAGTACCTCAATGAGGCGACGGTGGGCCGCAGACGTCCGGCGTCCCGCGCTGCCTGAAACCGCCTGAAACCGAAGGAGCCACCATGAGCCTGGTGAAAGCGCTGTACGAGCCTCTCGTGCTACCCGCGAGGACCCGTATCTCCACCCACCCCGCCCTGCGCACGCTGTTGGACCCGGACGTGGACCCGGTGCTCCTCGAGCGATTCTTCCTCCAGCTCAACTCGCTGGGGGTGTACATGACCCAGCCGGTGGACAAGTGGATCCGCCGGGCGGGCCAGCGCTGCGTGACGATGGACCTGGGGAAGGTGGGCCAGGCCCTCATCACCCACGCGAAGCACGAGGCCGGCCACCACCTGATGATGGTGGACGACGTGCGCCACCTGGTGCGCCGGTGGAACGCGCGAAGGATGCAGCCGCTGGGGGTGGAGCGGCTGCTCTCCCAACACCCCACGGACGCGATGCGGGCGTACCGGCAACTCCATGAGGACACCATCAACGGTGAGCTGCCCGCGGGCCAGGTCGCCATCGAGCTGGAGATAGAGAACCTCTCGGTGGTGCTGGGGCCGCGGCTGCTGGAGCAGGTGGAGCGAGTGCTGGGGCGCGAGCACCTGGAGGGGCTGAGCTTCCTCAAGGAGCACGTCGCGCTGGACGTGGGGCACACGGCGCTCAACCAGCGGATGATGGAGGACCTGCTGGCGGAGATGCCGGAGAACGCCTCGATGCTGGGGGAGATCGGCGCGCGGGCGCTCGACATCTACCTCCGCTTCCTCGAGGACTGCCTGGAGCTCTCGGTGGCGTGTACCTGGGGCCCCATCCGGGCGGTGGCCTGAGCTTCAGCGGCCGAAGAGGGCCTCGGGGTTCTCCAGACCGCGCGCCCTGGACAGGGGCAGGAGGATGTCCTGGGGCGGGTCGTCCGCGGTGAGCAGCAGCGCGCGCACCGCCGTCTCCACCACGTCCTCCGCGCTGGGGCGCACCATGCCCCGCCGCGCATCCTCCACCCGTTGCTGGCGGTAGACGTCGAAGCGCGCCTTCACCCGCTCGGCGATGGCCTCCATCGCCTTGTCCCCCGCCTCCACCCGCAGCTCCACCTCGCTGCGGAGCTGCACCGGATCCGCCAGCACTCCCACCTTCTCGTAGCCCTTGTGCGCCACGTCCTCGTGTACCGCCGCGTAGTCCTCGGTGTGCGGCGAGGGCACCGCGCCCGCCTTGTTCAGGTCCACCAACTTCTCGGTGACGCTCGCCATCACCGCCAGGCGGTGCAGCTCCACGTCATACGGGTACTCGCCATACAGCGGCTCCTCCACCGTGGGGGGCTCGCGGTACCAGACGTCCCGGGCGCGCCGCACCTCGAGCCGCTGGGCCTCGGAGGCCTCCCGCGCTGCCCGCAGCCGGCGCTCCAGCTCCGCCGACCCGGACACCCGCTGCCCCACGGCCCCGTCCTCCCCCGCGCACTGAGGGTTGCACTGGGCCGGGTTGCACTCGGACGGCACCCGCCCCGAATTGCTCTGGCTGGCGGCCCGGCCACAGGCGACCAGCGCATCGCGGCACAGCTTGCGCTCGCGCTCCCGGCAGCGCTCCGCCACCTCCCGCGCCTGCTCCAGCTCGGCCTGCTTGCGCAGGTACTCCAGCAGCGCCGCCTCCTGCCGCCGATCCACGTCCTCCAGCTTGCGCTCCTCCTCCCCCAACTCCTCCTCCAGCTCGGCCCGCCGCGGGTTGGGCACCGCCTTGTTCGTCACCACGTAGCGCTGCGCCCGCTGAGACGCCTCCACCGTCTTCACCGGCACCACCCGCTCCAGCGACAGCCCCAGCCGCACTCCCACCCGGCCCGGGGGCGGCTCCTCCGTCACCACGCGGATGGGCACCTCCTGGGGCAGCAGCGCCGACAGCCGCCCGGGGCCCAGGCGCTGCGCCACGTCCGGCGCCTGCGCCTTGTCCTCCACCGGCCCGGCCACCACCAGGAAGGCAATCTCGTCCTGGAGCTGGCGGCGCACCGCCGCGGCGCGCTCTCGGGCCGGCGTGGCCCCCACCCGCTCCTGGTCCGCCCGCACGTACGCCACCAGCGCGTTGCCAGGCTTCCCCTCCTGCTCCAGCCGCTGCGCGGTGTTGAACCAGCGCCGCGCCCACGCCATCCGCACCCCGTCCACCCCCCGCTTCGCCGCCGCATGCCCGGCGTCCACCGCCAGCACCGCGTCCAGCTCGGACCGCGCGTCCTGCAGCCGCTCCTCCTTCAGCGCCTTCAGCCCCACCTCCACCCGCGCATCCAGCGTCTGGACCAGCAGCTCCCGCACCTCCTCGTTCCCCTCGTCCAGCTCCAGCGCGCGCACCAGCAACGGCGTGGCCCCGGCGAGATCTCCCTGGCCATGCACACCCTTCGCCTGCTCCAACACCTCCGCGCTCCACTGCTGGCGCATGGCCCGCAGCTTCACCCGCGCCTCCGAGTCCTCCGGCTCCACCGCCAGGGCCCGCTGGTAGGCCGCCTCCGCCTGGGCCCACTGGCGTTGGGTGGTGAACTCATCCCCCTCCTTCACCGCGCGAGCGAAGGCCGTGCAACCGGAGGCCACCAGGAGGGCGAGCAACGACAGGGCGAGCAGCCCGAGCCGACGAGATAGGAAGGCTGGAGAGCAGGCAGGTATATGACTCACCGAGTCATCTTCCCGGAAAGTCGCCCTGGTGGGAAGTATTGTCTCCTCGTCCGCCCCACGACGGGCGGGGCGGCCCCTCGCGGGTGTGTACCCCTGACAGGGAATGACGCGACGCACCAGGGGGTATGGAGGGACATGGCGTGCCCACTTCCAAAGCCCAACCCGACCGCGCTCCGCATCCCCATGTGGGCGGATCACCACCGCGTCGAGGACTACCGCAACGTCCACTGCCGCAACTACACGCAGTGCATCGACACGGCCGTCCGTGAGAACTGGGACGGCTTCTCGTGCCAGAAGTGTCCCCTCTTCAAGCAGGACTCCAGCCCGGGGGCGGATCGCCTCGCCTTCAATCAGCCAGCCGACTTCGACTGGTAGCGCGGTGCGCCAGAGCGGACGGGCCGTCGACCTCTGCTAGGGATAGACGGGATGCTCCTCGTCGGGCGGGCGCTGGGCCTTCGTCGCCCGGCCCTCCCGCTCCACCCGCCGATCTTCCACCCGGCTGACGCCCCCCAGGATGAGCGTCAGCGCGATGATCAGGAAGAACGCCGCGAAGCCAATGACGAATGCCATCGAATCACCTCCTTCCCGCTCAACCTAGTGATGAGGAGCACTCGGGTGAAGACTCACTCGGGCTCCTCGCCCTGGTCCGTCGGGTCCACTCCGCCTCCACACCCATGGTAGGTCGGGGCCACTTCCTGGGAAGAGCGAGCCCCTGGCCCCAGGCCCCGTGGGCGCACCTGCCCCCCTCATCCCCTCTGGACGGAGTTCCACCGATGAACACGCACACCCGCGGTGCGGCTCCGCCCTCTCCTCTCCGGTGGGAAGAATTCTTGCAGTGACTTCCGTCCACGGCGGGGGGAGCGCCGGGAGACATGAGCTTTCGCACCTTTGGGGAAGCACGATGGTCTCGCGCGGCCGGTCAGCCCATACCCGGCGGGGTCCGAGAGGACCCGGCGGGGCGAAGGGGAGCAGACAGGCAGTCGAGCGTCCGACAAGCAGCGGTACCGGTAGGCATGGCGCTCATGCTCGGGATGGGAGTGGGCGCGAGCGGCGGCGCGGAGGGGCTGCGCGAAGCCCCTGGTTGGATGCTGGCGCTCGTCCTGGGGTGCCTGGGAGCCGCGCTGATGGCGGTGCCAGTGGGGTGGAGGCTGGCGCGACGGAGGAGGGAGCAGGTGGCGTTGGAGCTGGCCCGAGCGGAGGCCCACCACCGGCGACAGGTGGAGCAGGCGACGGCGGAGCGGCTGGAGAGCCTGGGAACGCTGGCGATGGGGCTGGCGCACGAGGTGAACAACCCGCTGTCCTACGTGCTGGCCAACCTGCGCGCGCTGGAGGACGAGCTGCCGGAGTTGTGCGAGCTGCTGGAGGCGCTGGGCGTGGAGCGGGGGTGGACGGAGGAGCGACGGAAGGAGTTGGAGTCGTGCGTGCTCGAGTCTCTGGAGGGGGCGGAGCGGGTACACACGGTCATCCGCGGAATGAAGACATACGCCGTGGGGTCCGTGGAGCCGTGGCGCCCGGTGGACCTGAACGAGGTGGTGAGCTCGTCGCTGAAGCTGAAGCGAGAGGTGCTGGAGCCGAGGGCCCGGGTGGTGGTGGAGCTGGGAGAGGTGCCGCGGGTGGAGGGAAACAGGGGGAGGCTGTCGCAGGTGGCGCAGCACCTGCTGGAGAACGCGGTGCAGGCGCTGGAGCCGGGAGAACCAGGGCACAACGAGGTGGTGGTGCGCACCTGGGCGGATGAGGCCTGGCTGCGGCTGGAAGTGAGGGATACGGGGCGAGGCATCTCGCCGGAGGACCTGGCACACGTCTTCGAGCCCTTCTTCACCCGCAAGCAGGTGGGCCAGGGGATGGGGCTGGGGCTGTGGCTGTGTCACAACGTGGTGAGGGCGCACGGAGGCCACATCGAGGTGGAGAGCACCCTGGCCATGGGGACGCGCTTCGTGGTGCATCTGCCCCTGGGCTCCCCCGCGCCAGGCAGGACTCGGGGAGAGGGATTGCAAAACAAACACCTGGGCGTCCCCCAGAGCCCGCTGCCTCTCGAAAAGTGAGAAGTCACCGCTGCCTCCCCCGCGGGTTTGTCGCCCCGCTGCCGCTGTGTACACTGCGGCACCTTTTTGGAGGCAGACATGATGAACAAGAGGCAGACCCTCGTCCTCGGCACGCTCCTGAGCACCGCACTCGTCGGTTGTGGACCCGAGGAGCGCAAGGTGGAGGGCCAGGAGGTGGACTTCAACGGAGCCAAGGTGACGACCTGGGCGACGCTCGACGCGGAGGGCGTGGTGAAGGAGGTGGGCTTCACGCTCCCCTACACGTCCATCGAGAACGCGCCCGCCGGTAGCGGGAATGAGCAGCCGGTCATCCTCGTCGCCGACTTCCCGAAGGAGGTCCGCGAGACGACCTACATCGACCACTTCGAGTTCGACTGGATGCCCGCCGGGCACGAGCCGGCGCGTTACATGACGCCGCACTTCGACTTCCACTTCTACGGAGTGGACAAGGCGACCACGGCCGCCATCGACTGCATGAACATCGCGCAGCCGGACCCGGCCGACCTGCCCGAGGGCTGGGTGCCGCCCGTACCGCCTGACCTGCCGGACCCCAAGCTGGCCTGCGCCCCGAACATGGGCTACCACTCCATGCCCGCCACCGAGTTCGACGCCAACGGCCCCAAGGCCGGCGTGTTCGACAAGGTGATGCTCGCCGGCTACTACGACGCGAAGTTCATCTTCATCGAGCCGATGGTCACCAAGGCGGAGCTGGAGAAGAAGCAGAGCTTCACCCTGCCGGTGCCGCAGCCCAAGACGAGCCTGGGGCGGACGACGCTGTACCCCACCAGCTTCAAGGCCACGTTCGACGCGAACGCGAACACCTACGAGTTCGTCCTCGGCGACTTCAAGAGCATGCAGTAGTCGCCGCGCGGAGCTGGCACGGGCAGGCGGTGAGGGTGTTGCCCCACCGTCCTGCCCTCCGCGAGGGGTAAGGAGTTGACGTCCTCGCGCAAGCCCCCGAGCCTTGCGCGGTGCTGACCCGAATACAGACATACCGCGTGTGGGCCGCAACCCTCGCAGTGCTGCTGTTGCTGGCCGTGGCGGTACAGGTGCCGTGGACCCAGAGTGCGGCGGTGCTGCCGCGCCGCCTGGCGCTGCATGCGCTGGCGGCGGTGTGCCTGCTCCACGCGGCGCGGCGGCTGAGGCCAGGCGCGGTGGGCGCGATGGCCTGCTTGCTGGGGCTGTGGCAGGCGTTGACCTGGGCCGTCAGCGAGGTGCGATGGCTGGGGCTGCCGCGACTGCTGGACGAGGCAGCAGCCCTGGTGCTCCTGGTGGCGGTGGCGGGAGGCCGGCTGCCGCGTCGGGTGCTGCTGGGACCACTGGTGGCCGCGGGAGTACTGGGCGCGGCGCTGGGGCTCCTGCAGCAGTGGGTGGAGGTGCCGTGGCTGGTACAGGCGACACGGCCCTCCGGCTTCTTCGTCAGCCGGGCGGTGGCCGGGGAGTACGTAGCGGCCTCGCTGCTGCTGACGGTGGGCTTCGTCGCCGGTCGCAAGCGGCCACTGGCACTGGCGCTGGTGGGCCTGCAGGTGGCCTTCCTGGTTTCCACACGCAGCCGCACGGGGTGGGCCGTGGCCGCGCTGGGCCTGCTGTGGGTGGGCAGCCGGCTCGCCGCCAGGGAGAGGCGCACGGTGGGAGCTTCCGTGGCGCTGGCGGTGACCCTGGCCATGTTGTTGACCCCGGGACCTCGACTGGAGTGGCATGCGCCACGCCCGTACGCGGACTCGCTGGCCTCCCTGTCACGCCTGGAATTGGGCGGGAGACTGGCCACCTGGCGCAACACGTTGGAGCTGGTGGCGGAGCACCCGGGATGGGGAGTCGGCCCCGGAGGCTTCTCCGCCACCTACCCCGCCTTTCACCGCGCGGTGGTGAGGGATGAGGCCTTCAGCGCCGGCCAGCAGATCGAGGAACCCCACAACGAAGCGCTGCGCATGGCCGTGGAGTGGGGGCTGCCAGGACTGGCGCTGGCGTTGCTGCTGCTCGCGACGCTGCTGCGCGGACGGAACTGGAGGTGCTCCCCGCTCAGGGCAGTTACCTCACGGTGTTGATCGAGAAGCCCGATTGTCTCGACCCCTCCTCCCTCACCCTCGCCGAGGTACAACCTGCCTGGGGCCGCGCCCGGCAGACCGCGCTCAGCGGCTATGACTCCCCCAACCCCTACCCCTCCGCGGGCTACTCCGTTACCCTCTCCCTGCCCTCGGACATGGAGTCCCACCTGCTCATCGAGTCCTTCCCGGCTTCCTGCGACACCCTCGAGGTGCGCCGCACCGGCACCGGCGAGGTACTGTGGAGCTGGCCCTACGACTCCAGCTTCTTCCGCTCCGCCTGGACTCCCGCCCTCTCCGGCGATGTGGACGTGGGCATCTGGAGCTCCCAGGGCTGCAACGCAACCGAAGGCCAGCAAGGCTTCTCCGTGCGCCGCCTGTACACCCGGCTCCCTCCCGGCGCTCCCGCCAACCTCCACCTCCCCGGCCAGCGCGCCCTCTCTCCCTCCGCCTCCTCCCGCCGTGGCGCCTTCCACGAGCCCGAGGCCGACCTCCGCGACCCGGAGGAGATGGAAAAAGCGCAGACTACTACGTCAAGAGCGGTTGCCCATTCACACAAACCCTACTTCACGAACCAAGACACCTTGGCCCAGATGGAATCCCGCACGAAACGACCGAAAATGGCCCCATAAAGACCCTCTTCCGCAAAATCGAAAGATGCATCAACCCAAACGGAACGCTCAACAAAAAGCCAAAACTATAAATAAATTCAACATGCGATTCTGGCTTACACCACTCGTCGGACTGTTCTCGATTTCTTGCACCACTACGCCCCCCCTCGTCCGCGAGCAGCATCGGGCGTCATACCAAAGACAAGGGCCTCCCTCAGTAACAGAAGCTCTCTCTCGAACACTCAGACTAGCTCCCTCCCGGCCGGAAATCGCCGGCGTTCACCTTGGAGCCAAACTCAATCTCCAGACAGGACATCTCGATCCCGACTGGAAATGCCAGCACATCGGGAAAGGTTCCCATTTCGCATGCCACAGGGACTCCAAAGAGTGGCCGGACGGCATTTTGCTCCAGATAAGAGACGGAGCCATCACCTACATCTCAGCCGGACTGAGAACTCAGCAACAAGAGCAATCCCCCTGTCACGTCTACGAGGAGGCAGTTCACTTCGTCTCCGAAAAACTAGGCGCCCCCACCAGCCAAAGCAACAGCAAAGAAATCACACACAGGATCGACTCATGCCACACCGAAAGTCGTACCAGTTGGCGCCTGGAAGACTCGGAAGTGGCAATCACGCGGGGAGTTTCCGCTGAGAACTCAAGGAACATCCACCTCAACATCGAGATTGATGCTCGAAGAACTCCCTGCACCGCATCAACTCCCGAATGATCGCCACT
>QKJM01000159.1 GCA_003249315.1 Archangium sp. | reverse complement strand
GCCTGCGCGACGTGGTGGCGTGGGATCCGTCGACGGGGAAGAGCGGGGCCGCCCTGCTCGGCGCGGGCTTCGATGCGGTCCGCTTCAGCGACGCGCTCGGCGCGGCCGTGTTCCGCCACCCCAGCACGCAGGCGGGCGGCGCGGCGCTCACGGTGGCCACGCTTCGCGAGGACGCGAGCGGCCTTCGGGTGTGCCTCCAGCCGATCGCGGTGACTCGCCCGGTGCGGGCCGATGCCTTGGATGAGACCCGGGGCTGGTTCTACTTCGCCCCCGAGGGGCTGCCCGCCCTGGTCCGTCTGGATCTGGGGACGCTCTCCCTCGAGCAGCTCACCCTGGATGCGTCCATCACCGCGCTGCACTACCTGCCGGCCCGGGACGTGCTGGTCGCGGTTCACGGCTCGTCGCAGCCAGCCCTGGAGGGGGACGTCACCTTGATTCCCGCGAGCCAGCTCGAGCGTGGTGCCGTGGAGCGTGTGCGGCTCTTCGTCTTCGCGGATGCGCTCGACTCTTTCGAGCGGAGGCCCTGAACATGAGACTCCTCACCTGTGTCGCCCTCTTGCTGGTCTCCGGGCTCCTTCCCTCGGAGGCCTCGGCCCGTCCACCGCTCTCACTCCGTCTGGGCTACGCCGCCCAGGTCAACACCGACCGGGCGTACGATCTGGTGGACGAGGACGATCACCTCCCCCTGTTCCGGGTGGGGGCCGGCTACCACCTTCCCGTGCCGGCGGGCCGTCTGGAGCTGGAGGCCGGTCTCCTCACGGGCGGCAGCTCCGCCTCTCTCTACAATCAGGGCACCGCCGGCCTGGGGCTGGTGGGCGTGGAGCTCGGAGCCGCGTACCGGCTCCCCCTGGGGACTCACTTCGAGCCCCATGTCCAGCTCTTCGTCGGGTACGACTGGCTGACGCTGAAGCTCGAGCCCTTCAAGCAGCGCGTGGGGCGGCCGTCGGCCACGGGGTTGCTCGGCATGACGTTCCTCATCCCCACTCAGCCTCGGACTCCGGGCGGCACCGCCTTCTTCGTCGACGTGCAGGTGGGGTATGCCTTCCGGCCCGTCGCCGACTTCGATGCGCTCGAGGCGGAGTCGCCGGAACCCCCGGAGGGAGAGGACGTCTCCGTGCCCCAGTCCTCCCTTCGCCTGGGCTCCCTCCCTCTGTCCGGAGTGGCCTACCGGCTCCAGCTCGGTCTGCGGCTGTAGTCTGTTTGAGGGAAGGGTAGGGGAGTTGGATACCTTTCCCGATGACAGAGATGAGGTTCATGGCCGCGAGAGGCCTCGGCGAGGCCGTCGCGTGTGGTAAACAGGACACACACTCTGGATCCTCCCTGCATGTCGGACTCTCTCTCTGTTCCCAAGCGCCGCATCGCGGTCCAGTTCATCCTCCCGGGCGGGGCGTCGCGCGACGTCGCGGTGTTCCTGTCCGAGGCCGTGCCGGGTGGTCGGCCCGGTGGTGAGCGGCTGTCGGACCTGCTCAATGGCGGCACCCAGTTCATCCCCGTGGTCGATGCTCAGACGGACGGCGTGACGTTCGTTCGCTGCGAGAACCTCGCGGTGGCGAGGGTGGACGCCGAGCTCGAGCCCATCGATGGCGCCGAGCAGTTCACCATCCCTACGGAGCACGAGGTGGATATCTACCTGGCGGATGGGCAGAAGCTGAGCGGGCTCATCACCTATGTGCTGCCCGATCAGCACTCGCGCCTGCTCGACTTCCTGAACGGTTCGCCCCTGTTCTTCTCCCTGTTCCAGGGGGAGCGGGTGGCACTCGTCAACAAGCGCCACGTCGCCTACGTGGAAACCATTCGCCGCTGAGAGATCATGGCCCGGTTGGACGCAGTCATCGAGAGGCTTTACAAGGAATCCGGTCTGGCGGTCATGCTGGAGACCGGTTCGGGCATCAACCTGCGTACGGCGACGGGCACCCAGCCCGTGGTGAAGACGGGGTTGACCTCGCAGCAGATCATCGGCGCGCTCTCGGAACTCGTCCCCGCGGACATGCGGGCCGACTTCCCCTCCGAGGGCGTCTCGACCTTCCCCTACGCCTCTCCCGCGGGTGCGGTGCAGGTGAAGGTGCAGAACGTCCAGGGTCACCTGAAGGTGATGGTGGTGCCCTACAAGCCGTCCGCCACCACCGTGCCCGCGGTGGCCGCGCCCGCGAGGCCCGAGCCCGCACCGGCTCTGGCGCCCAGGCCGGATGCGATCGATCTCCCCCCGGATTCAGGGGATGGGAGGATCGAGCTGGCCACCCCGTCCGACATGATGGGGATGGCCGCCCAGGGGTTGCGCGGGCCTGCGAGTGCTCCCGCAGCGCCGGCGGAGGCACCCCGGAGCGCCCCCGAGCCCTCGGGCATCCAGGTGCTCCCGCCCCAGGACGGGCCGCCCGAGGCCCGCGGGGATGCGGGTGCGGCCATGCACGCGCTGCTGGAGCGGATGCTCGCCAGGCGCGCCTCGGACCTGCACCTGTCGAGCGAGACGATCCCCATGCTGCGCATCGACGGCGACATGGTGCCTCAGGAGGACTGGGGTCCCCTCTCGCCCGAGCGCCTCAAGGCGATGCTCTGGAGCATCGCTCCGGAGAAGAACAAGACCCAGTGGGAGGAGCTCCGCGACACCGACTTCGCCCACGAGACCGACGACGCCCGCTTCCGCGTCAACGTCTTCGAGGATCGCAAGGGCATCGGCTCGGTGATGCGGCAGATCCCCACCAACATCATCACCGCCGAGCAGATGGGGCTCTCCAAGCCCATCCTGGATCTGTGCTTCCTCAGCAAGGGGCTGGTGCTCGTGACCGGCCCCACCGGCTCGGGTAAGTCCACCACCCTGGCCGCGATGGTGGACTACATCAACCGCAACCGGGACGATCACATCATCACGATCGAAGACCCGATCGAGTTCGTCCACCCCAACAAGCGGTGCCTGGTCAACCAGCGCGAGGTGGGCGTGCATACGAAGGGCTTCAAGCCCGCCCTTCGCGCCGCCCTCCGAGAGGATCCGGACATCGTGCTGGTGGGCGAGATGCGTGACCTGGAGACGATCGCCATCGCGATCGAGACGGCCGAGACGGGCCACCTCGTCTTCGGCACGCTGCACACCAACACCGCGCCCTCCACGGTGGATCGCATCATCGACCAGTTCCCGGCGGACCGGCAGGAGCAGATCCGCATGATGCTCTCCGAGTCCCTCAAGGGCGTCATCGCCCAGACGCTGTGCAAGAAGATCGGTGGAGGCCGTGTGCCCGCGCAGGAGGTCCTCCTGTGCAACAACTCCGTCTCCAACCTCATCCGTGAGGGCAAGACGTTCCAGCTCCCCTCCGTCATGCAGACGTCTCGCGGCATCGGCATGGTCACCCTCAACGACTCCCTCTTCGATCTGGTGAAGCGGAAGCTCGTCGATCCCCAGGACGCCTACATCAAGGCGGTGGCCAAGACGGAGTTCCGCACCATGCTCGAGCGCGGCGGCTTCAAGGTCGACTGAGCGGGGGGCACCTCTCCCCCCGGGGCACCTCTCCCCCCGGGGGGGCGCCCCGACGCGGCTCCCGGCCTGCCTCTCTCCCTCCTGTTTTCTTCGCCTGCACGGAAAGGAAGCAGGTGCGGTTCATGTGGTCTTGAACTATATGAACGGCCGCAGAGGAGAGGGAGTACATGGAACTCGCGCGCGAAGTGGCGGACTTTCTGGGCAGCGTGGAGCAGCGGCTGTGCAGCATGTTGGAGGATGGGAATGCGGGCCCGGGCGTGAAGGGCGACACGCTGATGGAGGCCGCGCGCCACCTGTGTGTGGGTGGGGGTGGTAAGCGGGCGCGGCCCCTGCTGGTGCGTCTCTTCGGTGGCGCGGTGGGCGTGGAGCCGGAGCGGCTGGTGGACGTGGCGGTGGCCGCGGAGATGATCCACTCGGCGAGCCTCCTGCACGATGACGTGGTGGACGCGGGCATGTTCCGCCGCAGCCGGCCCACGGTGAATGCCCGCTGGGGCAACATCGTGGCGGTGATGAGCGGGGACATCATCCTCTCCACCTCGCTGCACCGCCTGTCCCTCCTGGATTCGCGCCTCGTCCAGAGCGCGCTGCTGGTGGTGTCGGAGATGACCCGCGCGGCGATTGCCGAGGTGGAGGCACGGGGCAACCTGGAGCTGCCCCTGGATCGCCTGCGTTTCGTCGCCGAGGGGAAGACGGGCTC
>QKJM01000450.1 GCA_003249315.1 Archangium sp. | reverse complement strand
ACGTAGTCGATGCGGATGTCGCGCAGTACGAAGGGGAGGGGGAAGGTCTCCGCGGGGCCCTCGCCGCGCAGGGCGAAGACATCCAGAAGCTCGCGCTTGAGAAGGCGCATGGCGAGGGAGTCGGGAGTGTCGTTCATGTCGCCGAGCAACAGCTTGGGGCGCGGGTCTTCGGACATGAGCTTGACGATGGTGGCGCTCTGGCGCCTGCGGAGGGCACCGTTGAAGGGGCGGCGGGTGAGGTGGGTGACGTAGATGCTGACCTCTCGCCCGTCGACCTTCAGGATGGCGTGGGCGACGGTGCGCGGCTCGGCGCCGGGGGCCACGGGGAGCGCGTACTGGGCGATCTGCTCCAGGGGAAAGCGGGAGATGAGCGCGACGCCGAAGTCACCGCCATGCAGCTCGGTGGTGCGGAAGTGGGCGAAGTAGGGCAGCCCGGTCCGCTCGGCGAGGAAGGCGGGTTGATCCATCCCCTGAGCGCGGCGGGAGCGGACATCCACCTCCTGGAGGGCGACGATGTCGGGGGAGGAGGAGCGGATGACCTCCGCCACGCGCTCCAAGCCGCGGAGACCGGACTGGATGTTGAAGGTCATCACCCGAAGCTCGCCCTGGGCGCGAGCCGCGGCACGCTCGGGCATCGCTGAGGCCCGAGAGGCGGAGGAGGAAGAGGCGCACGCGAGAGTGGTCGCGAGGGACAAGCCGGCCAGAAGACGAAGGATGCGCATGGGCTGAGGAGACGGATGATAGGCAGACGAGCGAAGCGCTGTCGTGGCCCAGCCTGGAGGTTCACCGAGGCAGGCAGCAGAGCATCCGAGCAACCACGCTCCGACACTCCTCCTCTCCCTCTGGGAGAGGGACGGGGTGAGGGTGTCACGTCCCCCGAGTTCCCACACCAGGCACCGGACAACGACCGCGGCAAGAGAGGGCTGAGCAGGCCACGCGCAACCCTCGGCAGCCTCAGGGGGCCTCCACCTGAGGAGAGGGTGTGCCCCGCAGCCTCCGAGCGACACGGAGCCACGCCCCCATCAACCCCGCCAGCAGCAGCACGCCGAGGTAGTCGATGAAGGGGATGCGCAGCAACTCATCGAGGCGCCCGAGTCCCAGCCGGCCATACACCACGGCGGCGGCCGCCACATACAACGCCAGCAGCGAACCTCGAGCGGCCCGGGACAACCCCAGCCCGTGCATCTGCGTGAGGATGAAGATGCCGCCGAAGCCGAAGGCGAACATGGCCCACAGGTCGTTGGGCTGGGTGAGGAAGGCCACCGTCGTCCCGTGGACGAGGACGAGCGCCTCGAGGGTGAACGTCCACCAGCGATGGGTGTGGATGCGCGTGAAGAAGAGGCTGCTCTGCAACATGAGCAGCAGCGTGTAGAAGAAGCCCGCGAGGTGGCCCCACGAGGGCTCGGTGGGGTGGTACCAGAAGGTGTAGACGATGGCCCAGGAGAAGACGTAGCCGTGGGTACGCCGCGCGAAGCCGATGACTTCGCGGGAGATGGGCAGAGGGCGCCCGAAGAAGAGCCCCCGGCGTGGATTCTCCATCAACAGCACCCAGATGAGCAGGAAGGCCACCGAGCCGAAGGAACTCCAGATGGAGACGTCCTGCGCCAGCCCGTCGTACCACACGTGCGTCTGGACGAGGTGGAGCAGCGCGAAGAGGGCATTGGCACCCAGCGCCAGCACATTCACCCGGTGCAGGCCCGAGGTGTATGTCTTCACCTGCCGCCGCGCGTGGGCGATGAGTCCCCAGAGGACGAGCTGATGCAGCCCATAGAGGCCCCACGCCGAGAGCCGACTCCACACGGTGGGCTCCGGCAGCTTCCAGTAGTACCAGGAAGCCCCCGCGTCCGGCAGATGGGGCACCTGGGCCAGCCTGTCGCCGAGCAGGAGGATGAGGACGGTATAGGCCACGCTGAAGGCGACGCCGCCCCAGAGGGCGAGCACTCCGGCGCGGCGACCGGGGACGGGGGCGGGCGATGCGGTGGGCATGGGGCCTTTTCTACTCCCACGGGTGCGCGGGGGGCCAGGGACCCTTCCGCTCACTGGACTCGGAAAGTCCAACGATACCTTTCAAGTCCACGGTAGGACCATGACTGCGCAAGTCGAGCAGTCCTTGCCGACAAGAGCGGGCTCTTCTACGGTGCCGACCCTTTCAGCGGAGGATGTGTGTACGCGCGTTGCTGGACGATGCGGCTGTGGGTGCTCCTCCTCTGCCTGGCGGCCGGCGCGAGGGCGGAAGCAGCGGGGAGGGAGTCTCGCTGGGGAACGGTGCTGGTGACGGGAGGTCCGGAGGAGACGCCGCCGGTGCTGTACGTGGCCGCGCGCACCGCCACGCTGGTGGACTTCGAGGAGTTGGTGGAGCCACGCGCCGAGCTGTCCGAGGCGCTGCGAGGTCGCGTGGAGGTGCTGCCCTTCGGGGAGAGCGGGCTGGTGATTTCCCCCACCCGGAACCTCGAGGAGGGCGAGAGGCTGCTGCTGCCGGTGACGGGACGGACGAGGGAAGGGCGCACCGTCACGCGCACGGTGGCACTGGCGACGAGGAAGGACGTAGTGGACGCGGAGGCGCGGGTGCCGGGACCAGGAGCGGGGAGCGAAGTGGCCCAGATGCTCCAGGAGAGCCATATCGCGGGCGGGAGTCACCCCAGTCTGGGCCTGCGAGTCAGGCCCGAGGAAACGAGGGCCTCCGCGCAGGAGAGTGACACCCTGGCCTCCATGGAGTCCGTGCTGCTGTTGGGCCACCGGCTCTTCGCGACGGTGGCGATTCGCCCGAAGAACCCTGGCGCCAGGCCCTGGAGACTCGGCCGAGCCCGAATGGAACCTCGGTGTATCGAGGACCACCAGACGAACGTGGAAGCCCTCTCCCTGCATGTCACCTCCTCCATGCACAAACGAAGTCTTCGGTTCCACACCTTCGCCGCCTGGCTCCCGGTGGACGCGGAGTGCGTGACGCTGACGCTGGAGGAGGACGGCCCGCGAACGCTGCACTTCCTCGTGAGGCTGCCCCGATGACGAAGCACCCTGATGAACTCCAGCCGGGAGACGAGGTGAGGCACTACCGGGTGGTGCGTCGCCTTGGCACCGGAGGCAACGCCACCGTGTACCAGGTGGAGCACGAGGGCCGCCCCTACACCCTGAAGCTCGCGGTACGCCCGGCGTGCGCGGAGGATCTGGCGCGCACGGACGAGCGGGCGGTGCGCGAGGCCGTGTCTCTGGGGCACTTCCGCCACCCCAACCTGCCACGAATGCTCGAGGCAGGACGCTGGCCGGACGTGGAGAAGGGCTACTTCTTCCTCGTCACGGACTACCTGCCCGGCAGCACCTTCAACCAATGGCGCTGGAGCCAGCAGCCTTCTCTGCGACGTCTGGTGGGGGTGCTCGCGGAGGTGGCGCGGGTGCTCGCGGAGTTGCACGAGCAGGGCGTCTTCCACAGGGATCTCAAGCCGGACAACCTGCTCATCCTGGAGGAGGACGAGCGGCCCGTGCTGATCGACTTCGGCTCGGCGTATGTGCCAGGGGCCTACCCTCTGACGGAGCTATTACCGCCAACGACGGTACACAACCTGCCGCCCGAGTGCGCGACCCTCCTGCTCATGCCCGAGGGAGAAGCGCCCACGAAACCCCTTCCCGCCAACGCGGCGATGGACCTGTACGCATTCGGATGCCTGCTCCACGAAGCGCTCACCGACTGCCACGCCTTCAATCCTCGGCTGCCCCCGGACATGCTGCTGCTCGCCATCGGACTGGTGACGCCCAAGACGCCACGAGAGCTGGATCCGCGCGTGCCCGAGAGGCTGAGCGAACTGACAATGCGACTGCTGGCGAAGGAACCGGAGCAACGGCCCTCGAGCGCCCGGGCCGTCCACGAGGAGCTACTGCGCCTGCTCGAACAGGAGGGCGACACGGAGGCCTGGACGGAGCCCTATACCTTCGACAAGAGGGAAGAAGCCTCACTCCGGGAAGAACCACGGCCAGACGAGCCGCCAGCGGCGCCCCGGGACGAACGGGCTCTCGAGGCACCTGATGTGAACGGCACGGGTGTCTCTGCTCCTATCGAAGGAGAGGGGAACGAGACGCATGCGAGCGCGAGATGGGTTGGAAACCGAGGAAGGATGCTCGCCCTGGTCGGTGTCGGGTTGGTAGCCGGGATGGGGATAGGGTGCGGCCTCATCC
>QKJM01000956.1 GCA_003249315.1 Archangium sp. | reverse complement strand
GGGACGGGCTTCATCGTCCGCACCGTCGCGGAGAACGTGCCGCAGGAGAAGCTCGAGAGCGACATCCGCTTCCTCATCGAGGTGTGGAACCAGGTGGTGCGCCGCAACGAGAAGCGCGGCGGCCCCGGCCTGCTCCACCCGGACCTGGATCTCATCCTCCGCGCCACGCGTGACCTGTTCGCGCACGACGTGGAGAAGCTCGTGGTGGACGACCGCGAGGAGTACGAGCGCATCCTCGCCTTCGTCACCGCGCAGGATCCGCTGCTCAAGGATCGCGTGGTGCTCCATGACGGCGACGAGCCCGTGTTCGATGCCTACGGCATCGAGCAGGAGATGCACCGCGCCACCCAGCGCAAGGTGTGGCTCAAGAGCGGCGGCTACCTGATCATCGACCAGGCCGAGGCGCTCACCGCGATCGACGTCAACTCGGGCCGCTACGTGGGCAAGAAGAGCCTCGAGGAGACGATCACCAAGATCAACGTCGAGGCGGCCAAGGAGATCGTCTACCAGCTCCGGCTGCGCAACATCGGCGGCATCATCATCTGCGACTTCATCGACATGGAGAAGCCGCAGAACCGGGACAAGGTCTTCAAGTCCCTGCAGGAGGCGCTGGGGAGGGACAAGGCCAAGACGAACGTGCTGCGCATCTCCGAGCTGGGCCTGGTGGAGATGACGCGCAAGCGCGTGCGCGAGTCCATCGGCCGCGTACTGCACGAGGACTGCCCGTACTGCGACGGCAAGGGCTTCGTGAGGACGGCGACCACGGTGGCCTACGAAATCTTCGGGGAGATCCGCCGCGAAGCGCCGGGCTACAAGGATCCGACGCTGGTCATCAACTGCAACGCCGAGGTGGCGCGGCTGCTCCAGGGAGAGGAGCGCAACGAGCTGCGGCATCTGATGGACCGCTACAACAAGTCCATCCAGGTGAAGGCGCAGCAGAACTACCACCGCGAGCAGTACGACATCTACGGCCGGAGCGCGCAGGGAGCGGACCACAAGGTGGCCTCGTCGCCGGGCTCCGGAGACGGAGAGCTGGCGCTGCAGCGGCGGCCCGAGAACACCGGACCGGGTGAGCGCAACTTCCGGCCAGAAGGCGGACGAGAGCGCGGTGAGCGCGGCAGCCGGGACCGTGGTGAGCGCGGTGAGCGCGGTGAGCGCGGTGAGCGCAGCGGCCGGGATCGCGGTGGCCGGGATCGCGGCGAGCGCAGTGGCCGGGACCGCGGCGAGCGCGGTGGCCGGGACCGCGGAGAGCGTGGTGGTAAGGAGCGCGGTGAGCGCGAGCCGCGCGGGCAGCAGCAGTCCTCCACGAGCGGAGAGCCCACCGAGTCCAAGGGCAACAACTGAGCCCTTTGGATTCGAGCCGGTGAAGGAGCCCTCTCCCGCGGGGAGAGGGCGATAGGCGGAAGCAGGGCTGGCCGAGCTTCGTGGTATTGGCTAGCCTTCGCTCCCCTGGATGCTCAACTCCCCCCCTCCCCTGCACCAGCGCCTGCGCGCCGTCGCCCTCGAGTGGGCCCGGCGGACCTGGGCGCCGCTGGAGCGGACACCGGCGGGGCGCTTCGCGACGGACACCGCGCTGGCGGTGCAGGCCGTGGCGCGAGGCTTCCTGGGGAGGAACATCGAGAACATCCGCCTGAGGGCGGCGTCGCTCACCTACATCAGCGTCTTCTCACTGGTGCCCCTGTTGACGGTCGTGGTGGCACTGCTGGGTGCCTACCACCAGGAGGCCTTCCAGCACCGCCTGAGGGTGTTCATCTTCGCGGTGCTGGCGCCCGGAGTGCGAGAGGAGTCGGAAGCCTTCCTGGAGCGCTTCCTCACGCCGGGGAGCACGACGGCCATCGGGAGCGTGGGCTTCCTGGCGCTGCTCATCTCGGCGGGCTCGCTGCTGCACGAGATCGAATCCTCGCTCAACGACATCTGGGGCGTGCGCAACCGGCGTCCCTGGCTGCTGCGCCTGGCCATCTACGCGGGGCTGCTGCTGGGGGGTCCGCTGATGCTGGCCCTCTCGTTCACGGGGACCGGGGTGGTGCGCACCTACCTGGAGAGCGCCCATACCCCGCTGCTCTCGGGCGTCTTCGAGCATCTCTTCGGCTTCCTCTCACCCCTGTCGACGGTGGGAGGCCTCACCCTGCTCTACTACGTGACGCCCAACACCCACGTGCGCTTCCGCTCGACGCTGGCGGGAGGACTGGTGGCGGGCGTGGCCTGGGGAGTGGCGCGACAGGTGTACACGGAGATGGCCGCGTACAGCTTCCGCTACAACCCCCTGTACGCCTCGCTGGGCGCCCTGCCGATGTTCCTCGCGTGGCTGTACGTGGACTGGCTGCTCATCCTCGTAGGGGCACGCCTCTCCTATGCGGTGGAGCACGCCTCCTTCCGGGACTCGCTGTGGGCCTTCGGGAGCCACCCTCGGGCGAGGGAGCTGGTAGGGGCGCGCGTGGCCCAGGAGGCCGTGCTGTGCTGGCACGATGGCGGCCCCCCTCCCCTGCCCCGGCCGCTGGCCAAGCGCCTCCGGGTGCCCGAGTCACTCGTCCTCGAAGTAGTGGAAGACCTGGAGAAGGCAGGGCTGGTGGAGCGCCAGCGCCGAGGAGGCATCCGACTGGCGCGGCCCCCCGAGGAACTCACCCTGGCCGACCTGACGCTCGCCGTGCATGGCGTCTTCAACCCCGCCGAGCCGGACACCTGGAGTACCCCCCAGGCCCCGGGCTTCGAGCCACTCGCCACCTTCTTCCAGCAGTCCGATCATTCCGGCCTCGAGGTGCTGCGACGGATCCGGTGGCTGGACCTGGCCGAGCTGGTACGGCCGGGGCTTGCCGAGGCCCGGACGCCCGCCTCCCCGCCCACCCATGAAGTTGTGCCCGACACCGGAAATCCGTAAGGTTTCCAAGAAGTTGGCGGGCCTCGTCGCTTGCGCGCGAGATTCGTTCTGTTATCGTTTCCGGGTTCGATCACGGGCCAGAGCGCCCTGTTAGCGAGGGGTCACGCGGTTTGCGGGAGCATGCGATGCTCAAGTCTGATCTGATCAACGTCCTCGTCGCCAAGAAGGGGATGACGCAGAAGCAGGCCGAGGCCACGATCGAGACAATCTTCGACTCCATGAGGGAAGCGCTCTGCCGCGGCGAGAACATCGAGATTCGCGGATTGGGGGCCTTCCACGTGAAGAACTACCAGGGCTACCAGGGCCGCAACCCGAAGACCGGGCAGATCATCCCGGTGAAGCCCAAGCGGGGCCTGCTCTTCCGCACGGGCAAGGAGCTGAGGGACCGGGTCAACCGGCCCCCTCCTCAGATGCCGCAGTCCGACATCTCCTTTGATCCCAAGAGCGGCAACGGCGGCTACTAGCCTCCTCAGCAGACAGCCACCGGAGACAGCCTCCCCAGCGGACGAATCTGCAGCTCCGCATCCAGCTCGCCGTAGGTGAGCACCGCGACCTCCGGAAAGGCTCCCTCACACAGCTTGCGCAAGGTGCGCCGGACATCCGGCGCGGTGAGCAGCACTGCCTGCCCTCCCGTGGCGACGCGTTTCACGCCCTCCAGGATTTCCGCCACCTGCTCGGGGGCGGGCGCCGGCCCGCGGGAGCCACCTCCGCGCAGAATCTCTTCGATCTCCGGATCCACGAGGTAGGCGAAGAGGGGTCCCGAGGGAGCGAACTTGTGGCTGAGGTACCGGTGCAGCGCATGGCGGCAGCGCTCGGCCAGGGCTGAGGCATCACCCTCGGTGGTGGGCGCCACCAGGGCCTCGAGGATGACGCGCAGATTGCGGATGCTCACCTGCTCCTCCACCAGCTTGCGCAGCACCTCGGTGAGCAGCGGCAACGGCACCTTCTGGAGCGCCTCCTTCACCAGGGTGGGGGCCTGAGCCTCGAGCCCGTCCAGCAGCCCCTGCACCTCCTGAACTCCCAGCAGCACCGCCGCCCGGACCCGCAGGAGGCTCCTCAGATGCTCGGCGATGAGTTCTCCAGGACTCCGGAGCGGAATCCGCGCCATCTCCAGGCGCGCGCGGCCCGCCTCCGACACCCGGCTGATGGGCTTGCCGGTGACGGGCTCCTCCACGGGCTCCGCCGGGAGTTCGAGGAAGGACAGCTCCTCCGGCGTCGCCAGCGCGTAGAGCGCCCCGGGCACCACCTGCCCCATGCCCGCGGGCACCTCATCCAGCAGGATGCGATAGGCGCCGGCCGGGAGGTACGAGGCCTCGGTCCGTACCCGGATGCCCGGCACCCGGACACCCAGCTCGTGGAAGAACTCATCCCGCATCCGATTGAGCACCTGGTTCACGAAGGCGCCACCCTGCTCCTGAACGAGTGGGGTGAGATCCGGAGCCAGGTCCACCGTCAGAGGGGCCACCCCCATCGGCACCGCCGCGCTCTCGGCGGACGCTCCCGGTGCGTCTGATCCCACCTCGGCCCCCCCGTCGGCTGGGGAAGTGGAAGCCTCCTCCTCCACTGCGGCCTTCACCCGCGCGAGGGTATGTGCGAGTCCCCCCAGGGCTCCCGCCAGCCCGAGGAACGTCAGGTGCGGCATCCCCGGCATGGCGGCGAGAGCCACGCAAAGCGCCACCACCACCCAGAGCGCCTTGGACTCACCGAAGAACTGCGAGCCGATGTCCGAGCCGAGCGAGTCGTCCTCCTTCTCGGAGGCCACCCGGGTGACGACGAGACCCGCCGCCACCGAGATGCACAGCGAGGGAATCTGCGACACCAGCCCGTCGCCAATGGCGATGAGGGCGAAGGTGGAAGCGGCCTCGGACATCGTCAATCCACCCTGCAGCACGCCGATGGCGATACCTCCCAAGAGGTTCACCGCCACGATGACCAGGCCGGCGATGACGTCCCCCTTCACGAACTTCATCGCACCGTCCATGGCGCCGAACATCTGGGACTCGCGCTCCAGATCTCTCCGGCGTCGCCGGGCCTGTGCCTGATCGATGGCCCCGGCACGCAGGTCCGCGTCGATGGACATCTGCTTGCCCGGCATCGCATCCAGGGTGAAGCGCGCGGAGACCTCCGCCACCCGCTCGGCCCCCTTGGCCACCACGAGGAATTGCACCAGCGTGAGGATGGCGAAGATGACCGCGCCCACCACGTAGTCCCCCCGGACCACGAACTCGCCAAAGGCCTGGATGATCTCCCCCGCGTGCCCCTCCGCGAGCGCCAGCCGCGTCGAGGACACGTTGAGCGCGAGCCGGAAGAGCGTGGTGAAGAGCAGCAGCGTGGGGAAGGACGTCACCTTCAACGCGTCCCGGGCATAGAGCGCCGCCACCAGCAGGGCCACCGCCGACGCCAGATTGATGGCCAGCCCCAGGTCCAACAACCAGGGCGGCAACGGGATGATGAGGGCCCCGAGCACCGCAGCCATCGCCACGGCCAGGACCACGTCCGAGGACCTGCGCGCCCGCAGGAGAATCTTCACCAGTTGGTTCATCATGACATCTCTCTCCGTGGACGGTCGTCCACCTCCTGCGACTCCATCGCCACCCGGAGGACCGCGGCGGCGGCCTGGTACAGTTCCTCGGGGATCTCCTCCCCCACGTCGTAATGGATGAGGCTTCTGGCCAGGGGCACGTCTCGGACCACCGGGACCCCGAGTCGCTCGGCCTGGCGCCGCAAGTCACGAGCGTCCGCCTCGCGCCCCTTCGCGACGAGATAGGGCACCTCGCACTCGTCGGAGACGTAGCGAAGCGCAACCGCGATATGCGTGGGATTGACGACCACGACGCTCGCCTTTTGCACACCACGTGCCGAGCCACCCGCCGCAAGCTGACGGTGCATCGCCTTGCGCTGGCTCTTGTGGTGCGGATCGCCCTCGCTCTCCTTGTGCTCGCGCTTCACCTCTTCGCGCGTCATCATCAAATCCTTCACGTGCCGCCGACGCGCGAGCGCGTAGTCCCCCACGCCCAGCACGACGAGAAGGCAGGCGAGCCGGGTGGCGAGTGGCCCGAGCAGCCCCAGGACGTGCTCCGGCCCCCGAGTCCCCTCCAGCCAGGCCAGGCGGAGCACATCCGGTCCGGCCTCCACGGCCTCGCTCCACACGAGCCACGTCACCACGGCGACCACGCCCAGCGCCTTGCCTGGTTCCACGAGCGAGCGGACGCTGAAGAGTCGCTTCAATCCCGCCAACGGATCGAGCCGCTCCAGCTTCGGCGCCACGTGCTCCATGTTCAGCTCGAAGCCCACGGTGGCCACGGACACCACCAGGGAAGCCACCAGGGCGCCTCCGAGAGCGGGCCCCACCAGGAGCGCCAACAACCACAGCGACTCCTCCCAGACGCCCGAGGACTCCTGGTGCAGCAACAGCCGGGCCGTCCAGTCCTTCAGCCGCTCGAAGCCCGCGGGAGCGGAGGTGCCGAAGCCCAGCAGCCCTCCGAGCGTCACCGCACTGGCAGACAGGAGGCGACTGCGCGGAATCTGTCCCTTGCGACGAGCCTCGCGCAGGCGCTTCGACGAGGGTTGTTCCGTCTTCTCGCTCATCGCGCCGCCTCCCCGAGCAGGAGCAACGCGCCCTCCACCGAGAGGACGCCCGCGAGCAGCCGCTCACAGAGGAGGCCCACTCCGAGCCATAGCAAGGCCCCGCCTCCGAGGATGCGCAGCGGCGCCCCGACATCCTGCAGGTTCACCTGGGGCGCGGCGCGCGACGCCAACCCCAGCAGACAGTCCACTGCCATCGTCGCCGCAACGACGGGCGCGCCCACCGCGAGCCCCGTGGCCATCGCCCCCCCGGCGAGCCCCACGACGTGCAGCACCGCCGCCTCCGTGGGCACATACGCGCCGAGCCGCACCCACCCGAAGCCACGCACCAACCCCGAGAGAACGACGGGCATGAGTCCTCCCGTCACCACCAGCCCGACGAGGAGCTGGTACAGCGCGTCTCCCGCTGCCGACTCGCGCGTCCCCACCATTGGCAGGCTCGCCTCCGCCGAAGTGCCTCGGAAGAGATCGATGAAGCGCCCTCCCATGCGCGCCGCGTCGAAGGGCAGCGCCGCCACCAGCCCCACCGACGTGCCATAGACGAACTCCTTCAGCACCAACGCCACCAGTTGTAGCGGCGTCTCCACCGCGACCGGCAGCTCCACCCCCGCCACCCGGTGCAGGAAGAGCGAGAGGCTCAACACCAGGGTGAGCTTCACCGTCGTCGGTGAAGCCTGTCCCCCGAGGAGGGGACAGAGGAAGGCCACCGGGAGCAGGCGCGCGGCGCACAGGGCCACGGCCACCACGCCCGGGCCCAGCAGGTCGAGCTGAAAACCAAGGAGCTCGAGGTTCACACCCCCACCTCCGCGATGAGCAGCAGGAGCTGGTGTGTGAAGAGGGTGAGCTGGCCTCCAATCCACGGCCCTGCCAGCACCAGCGCCAGCACCGCCGCGCACAGCTTGGGCACTACCGTGAGCGTGCTCTCCTGGAGCTGCGTGGTGGCCTGGAACAAGCTCATCAGGAAGCCCACCACCAGGCTGGCCCCGATGGGAGGCAGGGAGGCGAGGATCATCAGGAGCAGCGCCTCGCGACCCAGTGAGAGCAGGACATCCTGGCTCATGGCATCACCGGTAGCCGAGGATGAGGCCTCGCGCGAGCAGCGCCCAGCCATCCACGGCGACGAAGAGGAGGATCTTGAAAGGCAGGCTCACCTGGCTCGGTGACAGCGTCTGCATCCCTAGCGCCAGCAGGACGTTGGCGATGACCATGTCCAGCACGAGGAATGGCAGGAAGATGAGGAAGCCGATCTGGAAGGCCTCCTTCAGCTCGGTGATGACGAAGGCGGGAATCACCACGAAGAGGTCGTCCTCGTGGACCAGTGCGGCCTCCTCCACCGGACGCAGCTCGCGCGCCAGGTCCAGGAAGCGGGCCCGCTCCTCCGCGTCGCCGTGCTTCACCAGGAAGGTCCGCAGCGGCTCGGTCACCTTGCTGGCGGCTCCAAGCATCTGCGCACCGGAGCCGACCTGCTGGTACGCGGCCTGCCCGGCGTCGTACATGCGCTCCATCACCGGCGCCATGATGTGTCCCGTCAGCACCGCGGCCAGACCAGTGAGGACGATGGTGGGCGGCGCCTGCTGCGTCCCCATCGCCGAGCGTGCCAGCGACAGCACCACGGCGATCTTCGAGAAGCTGGTCAGCATCATCACCGCGAAGGGCAGCAGCGACATCAGCGCCAGCATCCCCATCATCGACAGCGGGCTGCCGGCGAAGGAGAGCTGAGAGAGAGACGGCTCCGCCGCCGAGGCCAGCCCGGGCACGAGGGCCAGCACGAGGAAGGACGTGCGGCTCATGGCAGGGCCTCCTTCTCCAGCCTGACAGGCCTGGCGCGCCCACGGGTCCGGTGGATCTCCGCGAAGGAGTCTCCGAAAGCCACCAGGTAGTCGCGCCCATCCACCTCCACCAGTGCGAGACCACAGCGTGGAGACAGGCCCGTCCGGGACACCACCTTCATGCGCTCGGAGAGCGCGAAGCGAGACCTGGAGTGACCTCGCCGCATGAGCCACCCGCCGAACCCCGCCAGGGCCACCGCCCCCAGCAGCCCTCGGGCCAACGAGGTCGCGGACATTCCTTCCAGCCGGGCGAACGCCACCAGCCCGAGCAACAGCCCCGCGGCAAGCAGCAACTTGTTCCTCGGAGACACCGAGGCGAGCACCGTCTTCATGGCATCGCTCACGGCAGGAGGGTGAGGATCCGGGCCCCCACCTCGCCCTCGATGTCCACCAACTCCGCACGCGCCACCGCCCGGTCCCCCACGCGCAACACCACCGGCTCGCTCGCGTTGATGTGCAGGGGCAGCAACGCACCCGGCTTGAGGCCCGCCAGCTCGGAGATCGGCACCATCAGCCGCGTCAGTTCGATCTCCACGTCCACCGGAAGCGGGGGCATCCCCCCACTCCGCTCGTTCACGTCCACCATGTCCGACTCCTTGGGAAGTGCGCGCCCGCGCGCGCGGTCCAGCGAAAACCCCTCCGGGGCAAAGTCACCCGCCAGCTCGAAACCACGCAGGGCAAGGCGCCCGGGCCCGAAGAGCCGGGCCTCATCTCGCCGCAGCCCCTCGAAGAGGACGACGTCCCCCATTCCGAGCGACTCCAGCGCCTCGCGCGGCAGCGACGTGCGCCCCACGAAACAGCGCGCCTCCAACCGTGCCTCCAGCACCTCGGGCGCAATCTCCGGCTCGCGCTCCGCCGGCCAGGCCTTCAGCGCCCCTTCCAGCACCACCGCCGGGAGCACCAGCCGCCCTCCCCCGGTCGTCCGCCCCACCGTCACCGTCAGCTCCACCCCCACGTGCCGCTGCCGGGCATCCAGTCGCGCCAGAGCCTCCGTGCGGCGCATCGTCACCCCGGTGAGGTGCGGACCGAAGAGCCCCTGCAACTCCTCCTGGCGGCGCAGTGCGCACAGCGCGGACAGGCCCAGGTAGGCGAACGTGGCCTCTTCGAGGCGCGTCAGGTCGATCACCGGCCCGGGCCGTGCCCCCGAGCCCGCCAGTCGCTCCAGCGCGGCGAAGAGCACCGGCGGCTCCAGCTCCAGCACCGCCGTCCCCCCCGTGGTGGACAGCCCCACCACCGCGAAGGCCGCCAGGTGCGCCAGCCCCGTCGCCGGCATCACCACCGCCTCCAGCACCCGTCCCGTGGCATGGACGGAGCAGCCCAGCTCCTGACCGAGCGCCTCGCAGACCGCATCGAGCGCCTGCCTCCCGAGCCGCGCCGCCCGAGGGCGCTCGTTCAACGTCACATGGGCCCGGGCCAGCCGCCGTGTGCCGAACCGGCTCAGCCTCATGGGCCTCAACGTGGTGGACTGGGAATCTCCGAGTCGGGTGTGCATGGTTCACTCCGGTGGCGCGACGCACCACTCCTGTTCACGGCCGATGCCAACGGCCGCGCACGTGAAAACGAGGGGTTGGACGCCAGGGGGCGTCCATGGACGAGACGGGGGGGTCTCAGCGCGTGGCTTCGCGGATGAGCCGCTCGGCCAACGCGCACACGCCCGGAGTGGCTGACGCGTCGGGCGGCTCCACCCGCCTCTCCGGAAAGAGGCTGCGGTGGTAGGGCGGCAACCTCCGGAAGAGTTCACGCCGCAGCGCCTCCGGCGCCTCCTCCATCACCGCTCGCAGGCACGTCGCGGCGTCCGGCCGCACACCGAACTCCACTGTCACCCGCGCCTGGCGTTGCGCGGAGGAGAGCGCGGCGAATCCGGCGAGGTACTTCTTCGACTGCCGCGCCGCGGGCTCGGCCAGTCCCTCCAGCAGCCCCTCCGCTCGCTCCCGGCCGAGCACCAGTGCCACCAGCGCCATCCTCTCCAGAGGCAGCGCTATCGGGGGTGAGGGCCTCGGAGGCTCCAGCCGCGGAGGCTCCATCGAAACCACCACCGTCCGCTCCAACGATGAGTTCCTTCGGCTCGGGATACGTTCGATGCGTGTCGCCTCCATGACGCCTCCTCCTGGCAACTCACGCCACCTTACGTGCCGCGCCCGCCGCCACCACGGGCCTCGCGGGCGCCGGGGACGTGGAGGGCTTCGCCTGGGCCCGAGCGCGGTAGTGCCGCAGTCGCAGCGAGAGGAGGATCAGCGCCACCGATAGCCCGGTAACGACGAGGGACAGCACCGCCAGCAGGACCCGGAGTCGAGCCAGTGGCGAGCTGGCGGGAGCGGGCGCCACCACCCGAGTGGACACCTCGTCCACCATCAGCGACACCGAATCGGAGGACAGCCCCTCCACACCTCCGGCGATGAGCGCCCGCAGCAGCTCCCGATTGTTCTTCACCTGCCCGGAGTGGCCCGGTGCCACTCGCAGCATCGCCGAGGCCTTCGAGGGCACGGCGTGCTGCCCGGGTCGGGGAGGCGTCGGCACCACCAGGTGAACCCGCGCGAGGATGACCCCCTCCACCGTCTGGAGCGTCTTCTCGAGTTCCCGCTCCATCACCCGCACCCGGCAAAGCTGCTCCTCCACTGGCGAGCGCACCAGCCCGCCACCTCCGAAGACATCACAGCCCTCCTCGGACGCGGGCCGGGGCAGCCCCAGCTCCGCGAGGATGCGCACTGCATCCGAGGACTGCTCCTCGGCGACCTCGATGGCCCAGGTGGGCTTCTTGCCCGCCTCGGGCACCTTGCGCGCGTCGAGCCCTCGCTCGACGAGCACCGTCTGCAACTCGTTGGCCTGGCGCTCGTCCAGGCCGTGCTGGATGCGCTCCCTGCACGCGGTGACACACAGGAGCAGCAGGAAGAGACAGCGTCGAAAGTACATGGGGAGCTCCTCACACCTGGGTCTGCAGCACCTGCTTGACGCCGCCGGTCGCCTTCTCGACGACCTTGCCGGCGAGATCGAGCTCCTGGCTCGCCCGGTACACGTGGGCCTGGAAGGCGAGCAGCTCGGCCGGGGAGAAGCTCCTGCCGGACTCGGCCAGCGCCAGGATGCGATCCAACCGCTTCTGCGCCTCGCCCACCCGATCCAGCACCTGCACCGCCTGCTGGGCCCGCGCGGACCGCACCGAGTCCACCCGGGCCCCGGCCTGCACCTCGGCCGTCCCCGCCGGAGCCCGACCCACCCCATCCGCGCGACACGTCCCTCGCGCCGCTTCCCCCCGCTCCGCCGGGGCCGGCCGCGGCGAGCCTTCGCTGGCCACCTTCGGTCCCGGGTGCCGGTCCGGCCCCTTCACCCCCTCCAGCACCTTGTCGAACTTCTGCCTGGACGGCTCCACGGCGGGCGCTGCTCCCGCCCCGCCGACCGCCCCTACCTTGTCGATGGCCATGGCGCGCCGCCCCTACCGGATGTTGTTGATGGCGGCCTTCGCCGAGTCGTGACGGACCTTCATGATGTTGGAGACGGCGTTGTGCGCGCGGCTCTCCTTCTGCATCTCGTTCTGCAACTGCATGTAGGCCAGGTTCATCTTGAAGCCCTCGGCCTGCATCGCCCGCTGGGCCTCCATCAGGTCCCACTGCTCCCCCTGCCCGGTGGAGCCCCCCACCCCACCCACGTTCCCAGCCACTCCTCCCGTGACCGGACTCGTCGCGGCGCTCCCCCCTGAGGCCGCCGTCGACGTCACCGCGCGGATGCTCGACACCGCCGCGCTCACCACCGGGCTGCCCGGCAGCATCGTCGCCGCCACCCCCACCCCCGTCCGCACCACCTCCTGCGCCGTCCTCGCGAACACCGTGCCGAAGTCGTTCTGCGGCGTCTGCCGCGCCACGGTGGGAGTGAGGGACACGCCACCAATCCGATTGCCGTTCTCCATGAGAAACCTCCTGCGCTTGGGTTGCGCCGAGGCCCTTTCAGCCGGCGTGCCAGACGATGGGCGCGGTCCTCCCGAGCGACTGGCGCGAGTCTCCCCCTCCCGAACACTCCATCCGGTGGAGTCAGCGTCCACGCCGGTGGACGGTGCCCGCCCGGGTCGAAAAGTTGCGACTCCCCCGGGCTGCTCCACACTCGTAGCACCCTGTCGCACCCCGAGGAGATCGCAGATGACGCCATCCACCGCCACCGTCCGCACCGCAGGGCGCTACCACCCGCGTGTGGAGGCCAACCTCATGGTGCTCGTCCACCTGAGAGAGCGCACCGTGATCGCCAAGGCCAAGGATCTGTCCATGGCCGGCCTGTTCCTGCTCGCCCACCCCGCGGACTCCGTGCGGAAGATCACCCTCTCGATCTCGCTGCCCGAGGCGGGGGAGTTCACGACCGACTGCACCATCATCCGCCGCGAGGCGAACGGCGTGGCGCTCGAGTTCGACGGGTTGGACTGGGACCACTTCCTGGTGCTGGCGCGCTACCTCCACCCGCGCCTGCCCTGAGCCGGGCGTCGGCCGCTCAGGCCACCACGGTGCGCAGCCGCTCCACCAGGGCCATCAGATCCGCCCCCTTGAAGGGCTTCTGGATGTAGCCGCTCGCCCCCGCCATCGTCGCGCTCTCCATGTCCGCCTTCTTCGACTTGGCGGTGAGCATGTAGACAGGCACCTCGGAGGTGGATGGATCGCTCTTGAGCATCCGGCACACGGAGATGCCGTCGAGCTGCGGCAACACCACGTCCATGAGGATGAGCTGGAAGGGGCGGCTCCTTGCGAGCTTCAGACCCTCGAGCCCATTGGCCGCGCACACCACCTCCACGGATCCGTCGCTCAACATGGAGCGCACGAGCTCACGGATGACGGGCTCGTCCTCGACCAGGAGGATGTTGAAGGGCTTCTGCGGGCTGGCGGCCATGGCACTCACTCGGACGCAGGATACAGCCCCGCCGCGATGTCGCACAGCACCGAAGCGATGTAGGAGCAGCTCCAACCAAGGGCCCGTCCACCTGCCTGCTCGACGACCAGGAAACCCTGGGTCGGAGAGAGGGCCGATGAGTCCTCCTCACAGCCTCCAGAAGGTCAACTGCCACACGAACAGGTGGTCATCGGGTACGGGACACCGCGCCACGAGCGCTCGTCCATCGCCCACCCGCTGACTAGGTTCGGAGTCATGCACGACTCCCAGGCTCCCTCCCCCACCCTGGACGCCTTCCTCCGGCTCCGTGCCACTTTCTTCGAGCGCTACCTCCGCTTCCAGCCCGAGGAGGCCACCACCCTCGGACTGCACGCACTCGATGACCAGCTCAAGGACTGCGCCCCGGAAGCACTGGCCGAGGAGTGCGCCTTCCACCAGGACGCGCTCGCGCGGCTCGAGCGTCTTCCACCCGAGGGGCTCCCTCCCGGCGAGCAGCTCGACCGGCTGGCGATGCTCAGCGTCGCGCGCTTCCAGGTCCACACCTACGCGGACCTGCACAGCCACCGGCACAACCTCGAGTTGTCCACCTATCCGCACACCATGCTGCAGTACCAATTGGGACAGGCGGAGACACCCGAGGACTGGTCGGCCCTCACCCGCCGCACCGCGTGCATCCCCTCCTTCCTCCAGCAGCAGGAGCGAAACCTCGCCGAGGGCGTGGACACGGGTCAGGTGCCTGATGCCCAGGTGCTCCTCTCCTTCGTGGACGAGCAGCTTCCAGCCATCGTGAACTACTTCGAGCACCTGCCAGCCCTGCCCGCGGCGCACGAAGTGACGCTCTCCGCCGCGGAGACCCGGCTGCTGCACGAGGCAGCCCGCTCCGCCCAGGAGTCCTTCGCCGCCCACCTCCGCTTCCTCCGCGAGCGCGTGCTGCCCCAGGCGCGCTCCGGCGAGGTGCTCGGCGACGAGGAGTACCGGTGGCGGCTGCAGCACCTGTTCGGCCTCTCCACCTCTCCGGACGAGCTGATGCGCCAGGCCGAGGACGTGCTGGAGCGGATACGGCCGGACCTCCTCGGACTCGCCAACCAGCTCGCCGCGAAGGTGCCAGGCGCCCCGAGCTCCGTCTCCGACCTGGGGGAGGCCCGGGCCCTGCTCGCGTTGCTGGAGACCGAGACACCCCAGCGGGACGAGGACGTCATCCCCCTCTACCGGGGACACCTCGAGCGCGCCGAGCTCTTCATCCACGAGCGGAACCTGTTCAACATCCCCGAGGGCTGCCGGCTGGGGATGAAGCCCGTCCCGCCGGGCATGGTGGATGTACGAGGCACCAACTGGCCCGCCCCGCTGTTGGATTCCCGCAAGGTGGGCTGGTTCGTGGTCGCACCCGAAGCGAGCGCGCACCCCACGGTCTGGTCAGCACTGCTGGCGGTGCATGAGGGCATTCCCGGACACTTCCTGCAAAGCCTCGCCTGGCAGCGCGGCTTCTCCCACCACCCGGCGCCGGTGCGCTTCCTCCTGGTGACGGACCACGTGGCCATGGCGCGCAGCCACTTCGGCCCCATGCTCAACATCGAGGGCTACGCCACCTACGCCGAGGAGTGCATGCGACGCGCGGGCTTCTACACCAGCCCGGAGGAGCTGACGGCGCTGCTGGCCCGGGCGCTGCGCGCGGTGCGTGTGGTGACGGACATCGGCCTGCACACCAGACGCATGAGCGAGGAGGACGCGGTGCGGTACATGATGCACCACGCCTGCATGCCCGAGCCCAACGCGAGACGCGAGCTGCTGCGCTACAAGCGCATCCCCCAGCAGGCCATCACCTACCTGCTCGGCGCGCTCGAGTTCGAGCAGCTCGAAGCGGACTGCCGACGTGCGCGGGGAAGTCGCTTCGACGAGGCCACCTTCCACGACGAGCTCTTCTCCTTCGGGCCGGTGCCACCCGCGCTCTTGCGGCGCTTCATGATGGCCGCCGCGTGAAGTCCTCCAGCCACCCGAGATAGCGCGTGTCCCGCCCTCCCTGGCCCCGAACGAGGTGGAGCACCCGCTTGAAGAGGGCGTAGGCGCGGAAGAAGGCCCCCAGGCCCGCTCGCTCCCACGCGCGCAACGGTCGCGGGCTGCAGACCACCTTCGGATCGCTACACCCGGCATCCAGGAAGCCGATGACACCCACTACCGGCACCCGCAGGCGCTGGCCCCGGCGCAGGCGCGGACCCAGCACCACCACGTCCAGCGGATCCCCATCCCCGGAACCCAGCCCCGGAATGCATCCATAGTTGTAGGGG
>QKJM01000549.1 GCA_003249315.1 Archangium sp. | reverse complement strand
ACGGAAGGGACGCCAGGAGCCATCCTCCAGCACCACCGGGAAGAAGCCCATGTAGCGCGGCCCGGAGGCAAGTGCCTCGCACCGCTCCGCGAGCTGCTCCAGCCCCTCTGCGTCCTCCGAGCCGGTGAGGAGGAGATGATCCCGGTGGGGCAGCAGCGCCACCAGCCGACCCTTCACCGGCAGCTCGGAGAGCTTCTCGATGAGCACCAGGCGCGAGGCATCGTAGTTGTCCCCCCAGGGCGACACGAAGAGCGCTCCCTGACGCTCGAAGTCCTCCCGGCTGACGCGGGCGAGGTTCTCCACCGCCACCTCGAGCGCCTGCGCGCGACTCACCTTCCAGTGCTCGCACTCCTCCCAGGATACGGAGGCGATGGTATCCGGCAGATCGATCACCAGCGCGAGTGCGAGCTGCTCGGCCAGGGGGATGTACGGCTGGGAGGGGAAGGGGATGTCACGAGCGCGCGCTCGCAGTGCCCCCAGCTCGAAGGTGCCGCGATCGGACACCCGCGCCCGGATGACGGAGGAGGCCTCGGGCCAGGTCGTCGGCAACCTGCACGGCAACATCGAGCGGGCGAAGCGCTGGAGGACCTCCTCGCGCACCTCGAGCGGAGCGTCCTCGTACTCGGCATGGACGTTGTGCAGGTGCAGGATGCTCGGATGCTCCTCCACCTGCTCGACCAGCAGGAACCGCTCCTCATCGAAGCGGAAGGAACGCGGATCCCCCACCTGCCGTAGGGCCTGGAGAAGCCGCTGCGCGAACACCGCCCGCTTCACCCTCGGAGCCTCCTCCCGCTGGAACAACCGTCGCCAGAATCCCATGCGCTTGCTCGATCCTTCCCGGCGCCCGACACCTCGCGCACCGACACCTCGCGCACCAGGAGCTGGAGAGCGAGGAGCACGAATATTCAAGACTGGACACCGGACAATCGCCAGCAAAGAGACCCCTCCGCCAGCACGACGACCGTGCCTCGCTCCCCCCTGAACCGGGCGCACTCCTCTCCCCTCCCTCGTATTCCCACCCCTCCCGTCCGCTCCCTCGCCCGGAAGTCCTTCGACTGAACACCCATCGATATCGTTACGGAGCCGTTTCCGCAGCGTCACAATTGCTCGTCACAGTGGCGACCGTCCGTTCACGAAGAACCCACGGAATTGACATGACCGCTACGTATCACCGTCCCGAGGCTCGCCGTACCAGCCCACTGTCCACCACGTTCCTCACGCTCTCACTGCTGACGCCCGCCATGGCGATGGCCTCGGAGGGTGAGGCGGCCACCACGCCCTCCGCCGACACGACGCCCGCGGTGGCGGCCTCTGAAGCCGCCCCCGCGAAGCCCCCCAGCAAGGCCGAGGACGACTCGCTCATCCCCTCCTGGGAGAAGGAGGAGCTCAGCGCCCGGGAGGTATCCACCGCCACCATTCGCTTCAACCCCGGCAAGGGTCTGGAGCTCAAGAGCGCGGACGGCGCCTTCAGCATCACGACCAAGGTCCGTGGCCAGATCCTCTACTCGCTCGATGGCGAGCGGGGGCAGACGCCCGAGCCGATGCAGCTCTCCGAGAGCATGCAGATCCGCCGGGCTCGCGTCGCCTTCTCGGGCAACCTGTTCGGCAAGCACAACAAGTACAAGTTGGAGCTGGCCATCTCCCCTCGTGACATGTCCACGAAGAACGGAGCCGTGGGAGTCTCGCCGGTCCTCGACTGGAACATGACGTTCGATCACCTGGCGTACGCGACCGTCGTCGCCGGCCAGTACAAGGTCCCCTACAACCGGGAGCGGGTGATCTCCTCGGGCAGCCAGCAGTTCGTGGACCGATCCATCGTCCAGGCGGAGTTCAACCTCGACCGGGACATCGGCTTCGACATCCGCTCCAAGGAGCTCATCGGCGGCGCCTTCCGCTACTACGCCGGCGCCTACATCGGCGAGGGGCGCGGCGCGTTCGAGCTCGGTCGCCCCGGGCACATGTTCCTCGGCCGCGTCGAGTTCCTCCCCTTCGGCAAGTTCTCCGACTACGAGGAGGCGGACTTCGAGCGCAGCCTGAAGCCTCGGCTCAGCGTGGGTGCAGCATACGGCTACATCGAGAACGCGAAGCGCAACGCCGGCATCCTCGGTAAGACCCCAAAGGATGGGGGGACGACGGACTTCCACAACGTGGAGGGCGACTTCATCTTCAAGATGGCGGGCCTCTCGGTGCAGGGCGAGGCCTTCTGGCGCCAGGGCACGCGGCGTCCGGGCAGCGCGACGGATGAGAACGGCGAGGTGATTCCCGCCGAGCAGCCGCGCAACGGCTATGGCTTCTTCACCCAGGCCGGCTACCTCCTGCCGAAGACGGCGCTCGAGGTGGGCGCTCGCTACGGGCAGATCCGCCCCCTGGGCCAGGAGTCGACCCTCTCCGAGCGCAACGAGCTGGGCGCCGTCGTCGGGTACTACTTCGCCCACCACTCGCTGAAGATCCAGGCCGACTACTTCCGGCTCTGGGGCAAGGATGGGATCGGCCTCGGCGACAACCAGGTGCGTCTCCAGATGGAAGCGGGCTTCTAGCTCCGCGGGAGGACCCTTTCACGACGGCCCACCATGGCGCGGCGTGGCTCCGCTCTCACAGGGAGCCACCGCCGTGAGTCTCAAGGGGCCGTCGCCACACTGGACGATGCACGTATCCCCTTCTCGTCCGAGCACGGTCCCGGGTGGCGCGATGGGCAGAGCCCCCCGGACATCGAGGCTCGTCTTGAAGACACATAGCCGCTCGCCCTCCAACTCCGCGAGGGCACCACTCCCACAGAGGCTGCGGACCTTGTCATGGAGGCTCCGCGCGGGCGCGCTCCAGTCGATGCGCTCGTAGCCCTGCTCGAAGTCACCGGCATGGGTGGCCGCGTCATGCGACTGCGGCTCGCCCTGCTCGCCACGCTCCAGACGCTCCAGCGCCGAGTGAAACGTCTCCCGGGCCAACCCGCCGAGCGCCCCGAGCACTGAGTCGATGTCGTCCTCGAGGGAAAGGGGCATCGACGACGTGGCCAGGATGGCCCCCGCGTCGAACGCGTGAACCATGCGATGCACGGTGAAGCCCAGCTCCGCGTCCCCGTTGCGAAACGCCCACCCGATGGGATTGGGCCCGCGGTAGCGGGGCAACCGTGACGGGTGCCCGTTGAGCGCCCCCAGGCGCGCGCGCTCCAGCACCTCCACCGGAATGCGCCGGGGATACCCGAAACAGACGAGGATGTCGAAGTCGACACCGGACAGGTAGTCGACCAGGGACCGCGTCCGCCGGCAGAAGAGGACATCCACGCCACCGGGCACGACCTTCATCACCTCGCCATACGCGCGGGCGTCCTCATACCAGGCGGGGCACACCAGGGTGACCCAATGATAGCCACGCGCCCGAAACAGCTCCTCGAAGGCTCGGATGAAGAGCGGATGCTCCAGGAAGGCGACGACACGAAGTGAGTGGGTAGACATGGATGTGTGGCTCGGTGCGCAATGTACAGACGGTGCTCAGGAGCCGTCCGCAAGTCGTTGGACTCTCATGTTCTTCTCTCTATACTTGCTTCTCACGAGCTGCACCCATCGGGCAATGAGGAGGCACGCATGCTGAATCTGGTCGACACAATCAGTTCCTTGCTGCGGGAGCACGATGTTGACGCCGTGGCCGGCTACACACAGGCATTGGACGTCCTCGGGAAGGAGGTGTTCGCCGCCAACACGGACGCGATGAGAGGGACGAACGAAGCAACGTTCCGTCACCCGGGCGCGCTGCTCCGTCGACTGGAGCGGCACTCGCGAAACGAGACGGAGGGAGCACAGCTCATCGCCTACGTAGCGGAGAATCACGCGCGGGACTCCCTGCGGGAAGACATGCTGAAGCACGCACAGGACGAATTCCGGCATGGCCGGATGCTTGGCGCGCTGGTGGATCGGCTCTCGGGAGTGGAGGGGACCTCCCCCCACGTCGAGCGAGTGGAAATCCCGGAGAACAACGCGGGTTTCGATGGCGATGTCATCAACTTCATCTGCGCCACCCACGTGGCGGAGATCCGCACCTTCAGCATGCTCGAGCAATACATCGCGCTGGCGCAGACGCTGCCTGGCAGCACCGCCCCGAAGGTGCTCGCATGCTTCGAGGCCATCCACCGGGACGAAGTGCGGCACCTGGTCTATACCGCCCGATACCTCAATGACTGGATGAGAGATGA
>QKJM01000457.1 GCA_003249315.1 Archangium sp. | reverse complement strand
CCCCGGGTGAGACACCCAGGGCGGCATTCTGGGTAGTGCGAGGGGAAGCAGAGGTGACTCAGTCCCGCGGGAAGGCGGTCCAGCCGGCCAGCCAGTTGCTCTGGCCCACCGCGCCCACGAAGGTGGCCGAGGTGTCGAAGCCGGCCGGAGGAACGGCGGCGTTCTCCTGGTTGAGCGCCGGCGAGCCCGCCTGGGGCGCGAAGTTCGGCGCCGTCAGGTTCAGCGCGTCGGTGAGCTGCGGATCCACCACCTGGTTGGTGGTGCTGACGCCCAGGAACTGCTCCGGCTCCTTGAAGATGGAGCCGTTCTCCATGCGCGAGACGTCCTCGTCCACCAGGGCGCCGGCGCTGTCCTTCTTCGGGTTGGCGGCGTAGGGGATGGAGGTGGTGTCGTCCTTGTTGTCGTAGAAGAAGGTGTTGTTGATGGCCAGGTTGCTGGCCTCGAACTGGGCCACCGAGGCGGCGCCGTCCACGTCCACCGCCTTGTCGGCGAAGAAGGCGACGATGGCGTTGTTCAGCTTCACGCCGGCGCCGGTGTTGAACACCACGCCTTCCTGCGTCGGCGTGGTGCCGGCCGGACGGTTGGAGCCGATGAAGGTGGCGTTCCAGATTTCAGGCATGGACTGCGGCTGGGCCGAGTTGTCGCTCTTGTTGCTGCTGGCCTCGATGGCGCGGTTGCCCACGGTGGCGTTCTGCTGCACCACCAGGTACTGCACCTTGCCCCGGTAGCCCAGGTCATAGTCCAGGCCGTCGTCGTCCGGCTGGGTGATGACGATGTGCTTGAGGTCGGCGGTGCCGCCGAACATCTCCACGCCGTCGTCGGCGCCCATGTGTACCTGTACGAAGTCGATCTCCGTCTGCGAGCCGCACGCGCCGGTGGTCAGGCCGTTGAGCTCGTTGTCCTCGGCCAGCTCGTACCCGGCGAACTCGATGCGGGCGTACTTGAGCTTGCCACAGTCGTGGGTGTCGTCCGTGCCGCCGTACTTCGTCTTCTCGTCGCCGCTGGTGGAGAAGAAGCCCTCGACGGTGTTCTCACCACCGGAGACGTTGATGCGGGCCTTGCCCAGCAGCACCACGCCACCCCAGTCACCGGCGGCGCGCTCACCCTCGGCCCTGGAGCTGGTGAAGACGATGGGCTTGTCGGCGGTGCCCACCGCGTTGATCTTCGCGTTGCGGGTGACGACGAGGGCGCTGCCCTCCTGGCCCTGAATCTTCGTACCCGGCTCGATGGTGAGCGTGCCGCTCTCCACGAAGATGTAGCCCTTGAGCGTGTAGACCTTGTCAGCCGTCCAGGTGGTGTCCTGGGTGATGTTCTGGGTGACATCGTTGCTGGGTGTCGGCTGCTCGGGCTCGCCGCAGGCGAGGAGCGAGAGGCTGCACAGGGTGACGCAAGAGGCGAACAGTCGCTTCATGGAGTACACTTCCTTTGGGACTGCGGGGGTTACAGGGTCCATCCGAGCGACGCGGAGACGGCGAGGCCCGGGCGATACTTCAGGACGGTGATGCCGCCCTGCTCGAGGTTGACGGCCGAGTCGAGGAGGTTGGAGCCGGTGAGCTTGAGCTGCAGGCCGTTGCCCAGCTTCTGGCTGACGGCCAGGTCCACGCGGTGGAAGGGCTGCTCGTAGGTGTCCGGCAGCCCCTGCACGCCCACCTCGGCGATGCGCGGGCCGTAGACGTTGTAGAGCAGCGCCACCTCGGTGCCGGTGGAGGGCAGGTCATAGCCGAGGTTGAGGTTGATGACGTAGGGCGACTGGCCCTGCATGGGGCGCTTGCTGTTGGTCTGCGCGCCGAGCTTGGCCGGGTCCTCCAGGATGATGTCGGAGCGGATGAGGGTGACGTTGGCGGCGGCGCGGAAGTTGGACAGCGCCGGGGTGAGGCGGCCCAGTGAGGCGCGGGCCTCCAGCTCCACGCCGTAGCTGCGAGCCCCGTCCGCGTTCTCGAAGCCCACGTCCCCGGACTGCGGGTTGCGGATGACGCGCTCGATGGGATTTTCGAACTGCTTGTAGAAGGCGCTGGCGGCCAGCACCTCGTTCTCACCCACGAACCACTCGGCGCGGGCGTCGACGTTGTGGATGCGCGTCTCGCTCAGGCCGGGGTTGCCGGACACGTTCCGGCGGCGCACGAAGTCGAAGAAGATGAAGGGCGCGAGCTCGCGGAAGGTGGGGCGGGCCAGGGTGTAGCTGTAGCCGGCGCGCAGGTTCACCGTGGGGCTGGCGGTGTAGATGACGTTGAGGGCCGGGAGCACGTCCAGGTAGCGGGCGTCGTTGCTCGCGGTGGGGGTGGAGTCGAAGGGGCTGTGGGCCTCGAGCGACTGCACCGAGTGCTCCACGCGCACGCCGCCCACCAGGCGCAGGGACTCCAGGGGCGTGGCGTCCGCGGTGACGTAGCCGGCGAAGATGCCGAGGTAGGCGTCGTAGGCATCATCCGGGCGGGTGGCCTCGCGGAGCCTGATGCCGTTGCCCAGGTTGTCGGAGGCGAAGAGCTCCTCGGGGGGCAGGGCGCGGTCCACCGGCTCGCCGGTGAGGGTGTAGCGGAAGCGGCGGGCGGTGAAGTCCCGGAAGGAGAGCTGGGTGAGGCCGCCGGCCTTCACGCGCAGCGCCGAGAAGGGCAGGGTGAGGCTGGCGCTGGCGCCGGTGGAGCTCTCGCCCAGGGTGGCGAAGAAGCGCTCGCCGCTGTTGGGCTGGTTGGGGAAGGTGAACTGGCCGGTGGGGTCGCCCAGGTTGTCGACGTAGAGGGTATCGCGGGTGTCGGGCTCCTCGCGGTCCACGCGGCTGAAGTTGGCCTGCCAGTCCACCTCGGCGTCGCCCAGCGTGTTGAGGCGGTGGAAGCCGCGGAGCTGGTTGAAGGAGAGGGCGCGGGAGACGAACTGCAGGCGGGTGCCCTCGAACACCTCGGCGCGCTCGTTGTTCACGCCGCGGGAGGTGACGGTGCGTCCGTCGGTGCCGCGGGTGTAGAGGCTGAAGAGGGTGAGCTCGTTGTCGCGATCGAACTGGTAGCCGAGGCTGACCAGACCGCTGAGGCTGGAGCTCTCCACGCCCTGCACGTTGAGGGAGGCGTCCTGGGACTCGAGCTCGCCCAGGGGGCGAATGACGCGCGCGGACTCGGTGATGCGGGCGCTCTCCTTGTGGCCGTAGTTGATGGTGGCCAGGTAGCCGAGGCGGCGGTTGCCGAAGCGGAGCGTGTCACCCATGGACGCGCCCAGGCCCAGGTTGGGAAGCGCGGTGGTGCGGCGCGCGGCCCACACGTTGGGGAAGCTCTGCCAGACGCTGGTGTCCGAGCCCAGCCGCTCGTCCTGGGGGACGCCCGCGGGCAGGCGGCGCTCGGGGCCGGCGAAGCCCAGGGCCTCGGAGAAGCTGCCCGGGTGGGTGTTGCGCTGCTGGAAGGTGGCGATGCTGTTGCCGGAGAGCGACAGCTTCGGCTTGAACTCGAACTGGCTCGGGTAGCTGTTGGTCTCGATGAGGAGCGTGCCGCCGCCGAAGGTGCCGGGCAGGTCCGCGGTGTAGCTCTTCACCACGTTGAGGTTGGCCAGCAGGCTGGTGGGGAAGAGGTCCAACGGCACCGAGGGCTCATCCGGCTCGGGGCTGGGCAGCAGCGCGCCGTTGAGCAGCGTCACCGAGTAGCGGCCACCCAGGCCGCGCAGCAGCACGAAGCGGCCGTCCACCACCGTGGCGCTCACCACGCGCTTCACCGCGTCCGAGGCGCTCGAGTCCGGGGTGCGGGCAATCTCCTGGGCGCTGATGGCGTCGGACACCGTGGCGGCCTTCTTGCGCTCCTGCAGCAGCGCGCCCTCGGCGCGGCGGTCCGCGCGGGCCTCGACCACCACCTCCTGCACGGCGCCCGCGTCGGCGCTGAGCTGCACGTCCAGCTTCGTGCTCTTGCCCTTCTCCACGATGACGCCCGTAATCCGGCGGCCCTCGTACACGTCGTAGAAGACGCGGAGGTCATACTTCCCGGGGGGCAGCGCGAGCTGGTAGTTGCCGTCGATGTCCGTGAGCACGCTCTTCTTCGCGCCGGCGACGACCTTGACGGTGGCCTCGATGAGCGTCTCGCCGTTGGCGGCGTCCGTCACCTGGCCGTAGATGCCGGTGAAGCCAGGCGGAGGAGTGGCCGAGTCGGCCATCATCTCGTCATCGGAGGCGTCCTCGACCTCCGCCTGGACCTCCGTGGAAGCTCCCTCTCCGTCTGGGAGAGGG
>QKJM01000553.1 GCA_003249315.1 Archangium sp. | reverse complement strand
CATCAGGTGAGGGAGCTGAGCGGACCGCTCACGGAGACACGGTTCTCCCATGTGCTCGTGAATGGCGCGGCGCTCGGGGAGCGGCAGATGGAGGCCGCCGGCTTCTGTGTGCTGCGGCGCTGGGGCGGGGCGGTGCTCTGGAAGCGCTGCCCCGAGAAGGTGACGTCTACTGAACGAAGGTGAGCGCGCCCGCGGGCAGGCCGGTGCTCGAGGGCCACGGCATGTACGCCGAGCGGCGGGAGTGGTCCCACGCCTCTCGGGCGGCCCCTGTCCGCGTCCCTCCTCGGCCCCTCTGCATCTGCCCACCTCTCTCAACAGTGCCTCTATCCGTCTTATGCGTTCCCCTCGGAACGCGCCCTGCTTCATCGGCTCAGCGAGGACGCCGTCTTCCCGAGGGCGCATGAACCTCCTTCAGGGTCTTGCGCTCGCCAAGGCGCTGAGTCCGCTCGAGCTGAACCGGAGGAGATCCAACCAGACCATCGCTCAGGCCTATACTGCGCCCATGTCCGAATGCCCGTGCTGCCTGGAGGTCCTGACGCCCGCCCTGTTGGGACTCGGTGGCCGGCGGCTCGCGGGCAGCTGCGGGCTCTGTGGTGATGCGGTGTGCCAGCACTGCCTGCGCTCGGGCTCGCCGGACGTGGAGGTGCTCTTCCAGAACGCGGGCCCCGAAGGCACGAAGACGCCTCGGGCCTCGCGGAGGCAGGCCTGTGCCAGCTGCCTGTGGGATGCGCTCGTGGCTCGCGGCGGGACCCCGTCCTTCCCCGAGCCACCGGGCCGGCGGAGGCGGGCGGCGCAGGCGGCCTGCACGCACCCTCGGGCCGTCCGGTGGATGCGGTGCTGCCCCTGTTGCGGCCTGGAGCTGGAATGGGAGGCCGAGCACGGCAACCCCAGGTGCGACGCGTGTGGAGCGCCCTCGCACGAGGCCTTCAACGCCTGCTGGGCCTGCGGCGAGTCCTTCGGGGAGGAGAACGAAGCCCGGGACTCCGCCGAGGGCTATGCACTCGACTTCGACTGCCGTTCCCGCGGGTGCGAGGGCGGGGTGGCATGGCTGATGCCGTACTGCCCCTGGTGTGCCACGGCGCAGCGCTGGCGGCCCTCCTCCGAGGAGGGAGCGCCCGTGTGCGTGGGGTGCGAGGCGAAGCTCGAGCCCACCTGGGCTTTCTGCACCGTGTGCGGCGAGGAGGCTCCGCTGCCCGAGGAGTGCTTCTCGTGCGCGGCCTCGCTGGATCAGGTCGACTGCGCCGCGCGCTGCGAGCACTGCCGGCGGATGGTGTGTGGCGACTGCTTCGGCGACTACTCTCTGCCGGAGCCGCCGCGCCCGGTGCGGTCCGGAGTGAAGAAGGGGGCCAGCCCGGGAGCCCGTGAGCTGTTGCTATGCACGGCGTGCGCGGAGGAACTCGGGGCCAGGCCTCTCGTGGAAGAAGAACCCCCCGAGCCAGAAGCGCCCGAGCCGCCCCCCGCCGCGAGGCCCGCCCCCAGCAGCCCATGGGAGGTGCTCGGCGTGGCTCCGGGCACGCCCCTGGCCGAGGTGAAGCAGGCCTACCTGGCCCTCATCACCCAGTACCACCCGGACAAGGTGGCGCAACTGGGGCCGAAGCTCCAGGCGCTGGCCGCGGAGGAAACGCGCAAGCTCAATCAAGCGTGGAGCGAGCTGCGCCAGCGCGTGGACAGAGGGTCCGTGTAAGGGGGGCTTGATGAGGGGGGGAGGCGTCAGCGGCGTGGCGCTGCGGGCTTCTTGCGGCGGCTGGGAGTGGTGGGCTTCGCCTTTGCCGGCGCGGCGGGCTTCGCCTTTGCCGGCGCGGCGGGCTTCTTGCGGCGGCTGGGAGTGGTGGGCTTCATCATCGTCTGCACGGTGATGGCCTTCTTCATCACCTCGGCGGTGCGACGGGCGCGCTCGACCTCCGCCCGCTCCGCGGTCTCCTGGCACCACGAGGTGCAGCTTGTCGCCGTCATGCAGGGCCGCGAGCGGAGTGCCCTCCTCGCTGGCAACGAGCGGCCCCCGAACCTCGGCCACCCACCCTTGCCAACCTTACCGAGAAGTTGCCCGACATCGAGGAAGGGGTCGCGCGCTGAAGGAGCGAGGACGAGAAGCATGGGAGACCCTCATTGGGCAAGCCGAGAGCACCGACAACAACACTTAGGAGACGCAGGAATGGGATGCCATGTTCTCATCGAGCTGGAATTCCAGGGCCGGGTTGCTCGTTTCCTGCCGGTTGGACTCTCCCCCAAAGCGCCATGGCATCCTATGGCTGGCTTGAAGAGGTCGCCACCACGTACGGACTCGACGAGGCCACGGGTGTCGCGTCCCGTGTTTCCATGTGGCGCCGGTCCGTAGCCCGACAGGGGAGTTCGATCGTGAAGGTCGAGCCCCGCGCGGGCGTGCTCTCGACCCCGATCGAGCCACCGTGCGCTTCGACAATCTGGCGGGCAATGTACAGCCCAAGACCCAGGCCGCCGTAGCTCCTCACCGAGACCCCACGCTCGAAGCGCTTGAAGATATGCGGCAGCCGCTCCGGCGAGATGCCGATGCCCTGGTCGGCGACGACCAGCCTGGCCTTCCCGTCCTGCTCCATGATGCGGATCTCGATCGGCTTACCCACCCCGTATTTGATGGCATTCATGAGGAGGTTGGTGAGCACCTGATCCAGGCGGCCCCAATCCCAGATGCCTATCACGGGCCCGTCGATCCGCCATAGCAAAGGGCTCCGGGCCAGAGCGAGTTCCTCCTCGAAGCGCCCTGCGACCTCCTGGGCGAGCGCCACGAGGTCGACCTCCTCCAGGTGGAGCGCGAGCCTGCCAGCCTGTATCGTGCTGACGTCGAGCAACTGCTCCACCAGCCTCTCGAGCCGCCTGCATTGCACCTCGGCCCGGGAGAGCAACCTGGGTGGCCTCGCCCCGCTCTTGCTCGCCTCGCGCAGCATGCTCTGCAATGCGAGCTTCTGACTGGCAATGGGGGTGTAGAGCTCGTGGGAGGCAATGGCCAGGAAATCGTCCCGCAACCGGATCGCCGACTCGGCGGCGGAGCGGGCTCGTTGTTCCTGCGCCAGGAGGCGGAGGCGCGCCTCCTCGATTCTCTTGCGCTCCGTGATATCCGTCGAAATGCCACACACCGCATAGGACGCGCCGGAATCGTCGCGCAGAGGGAATTCGAGGGTGAGATATGGGTGGGAGCCGTCGTCCTGAAGCAGGACCTCCTCCTCCTCCAGCGCCCTGACCGCGGCCAGCACCCGCTGATCGAAAAGGCGGGCGGCGCGGGCTCGCTCGCCGGGGAAGAGGGCCTCGTCGCTCTTGCCGATGGCTGCCTCCCGGGGGGCGTGGCGCAGTTGCTCGAAATGGCGATTCACGAGCAGATAGCGCCCCTCCGTATCCTTGACGTAGATGATGGCAATCGAGTTGTCCATCACCGCCTGCAGCAGTCGCTGGCTCGCTCGAAGGGCCTCCTCCGCGCGCCTGCGTTCGGCGATATCACGCTGGAGCTGCGCGTTCGCCTCGGTGAGCGCAAGCGTGCGCTCGGCCACCTGCTCTTCAAGTCGCTCCTTGGCCTGGGTCTCTGCGGCCAGGCGTTCGGCATGGAGCACGAGCGACCGCAGATCTGCCTGTACGACATCGCGGAACTGCACCAGGAGCCGCTGGTACAGATCGCAATAGGCGTTCCGCTTGTCGTCGAGCACGCAGATCGTGCCAAAGACCTCTCCATCGGGCCAGAAGATCGGAAAGCCCAGATAGGAGATCATGCCCCGCTCGACATCCGGGTTCGACCTCCAGTGTTCGTCCACGAGGGCGTCGGGGATCAGCAGCGGCTGACGTGTGCGCATCACCGTCTCACAATAGAGCCCGGAGATGTTGCAGGTCGTCTCGTTGCGCTCGTATGGGTTGCCTTCCGACTCGCTGGCGACGAGGATGACGAGTTCGGGCGGATCGAACCTCATGATCAAAGCGGCAGGCACATGCATGATTTCGGCGAGGAGATTGACGACTTCCTGCCATTTCGTGACTATCTCGTCTGTAATCAGGAGTTCTGATGCGTCCATCTCGTCGCTCGTGAGCGCTCTGAAAACATAATGCGCATGGAATCACTGATATTTCCGTCCGAGCTAGTACCCTGGCGAAGCCGAGAGAGCGCGCGAGCCCTGCTCTCGCCCCCGCGCCGCCTCCTGCCTCCTCGCGCAACCGTGCCTCCTGCTCCGCGTGACGCTGCACC